>NZ_JBIMSN010000054.1:0-11296 GCF_043944905.1 Antrihabitans spumae | reverse complement strand
CACCTTTCTTCATGAATGACACAGTCTCAGACTGAATTACGGTGAAAGCCGGAGGCTAGCCTCTGTCGGATCGGGCGATGTGGTAGTGGGGTGCTCAGCATATTGATCATGTAGTCCGAGCAAAACTCGGTGAGTGGGCCATAAGTGACGTCACTGGCGTAAGCAAGCTGCCGAGTGGGTGCGTTCATTCCCTCATGGATGTCGCGGGCTTCAAGGCCGAGAAAGCTATAGAGCGCCGCCAATTTTGCGAAGTCGTCCGTCGAGGTTTGCTCGTCTATCGCAATGACGTGAACACCGGCGCCTGAAAGCGCACGAAGGTATGCCACTGCCACGCAGACGAGGTCCGGTTCGTCGTCCTCGTGCGTAAGTTCTACCCCCCCGCCTATATGGATCGCGCACGCGGCCGCTAGTTGAGAAGTGGAGATGGACCTTGATAAAACACGATTTGACGCCTCGGCAACGAGGGCAAAGGCATCCCTTAACAGCTCATCCAGAGACTCGTGGGCATTCGCATGTCGCTTCTGGAGTTCAATCGTCTTGTGTCGAAGCTTGTGATCGGGCCAGGTACTCATGGCTCGTGCGTCGCTCTCGACCGTTTTGGTGAGGGTGCGGAGTCCTTGGATAAGTTGTTGACGGCGGCGGCGTTGGAACACAGGCTGATCTTTCCTTAGATTCCTCCGTTTCCGGATGGCGATGGGCCAACTCGACGGCAACCGGCGGTTCGCATCGCTCGTTCGGAACGAGAGATTCACGCGTATCTACGCCCTCGAGGTCGACACCCTGCAACCGGGCGTCGCTCGGCGCGCGCGAACAACCGCCGCACCACAGTCCGGCCCGATCGATAGCTTCCCCGCCCCGTACCGGAATCAGCTCACGATTCCGGCGGACACGCACGTCCCGGCACCGTCGGAGGCTTGAAAGATGGGGCACTGAGGCCGAAATTCGGCCATTTGCAAGCCGAGCGCGGAGCCAGAGCGCCCGGCGCGAGAGCCTGACTGCGGCTGCGGCGAAGGCAAAGGTCATGAGAGGTTGCCAAACGTGTCAAATCAGACAAATTGGACGGGGAGTTCACCAATCGGCGGGCCTCGGACAACGAACCGAGCGCGGCAATGTGGGCACACTTTGGGGGCATCCGCGGGCACGCCTATTTGCAGGTGCAGCTCCTATGATTTCGTCGACTCCTGGGCCGAAAGTGTTTCGGCGCGTCGTGGGGTAGTTGCAGCGAGGTGATGTGATCAGGATCGTCCGCGGCGCACGATGTCCGTGAGCAGTTCCGGCAGGTTGGTGAGGTCGGGCCACATGCTGTATCGACCAACTCATCGACGTCAGAACCTCTCGTTGCGTGCCAGATTCACACGCTAGAGGCTGCCGTTGCGGCAGCGTCAACAGCGAGGCAATGGCGATTCTGCTAAACACCGCAAGACGGCGATATGTGCACTCACCGCGGCCGCCCGCGGGGAGGAGCGTTTGGTCGATGTGCCCGATGCGACGCGCACGCCAATCCAGAGCACCAGGTCGCGGGCCGCGTCGGATTCTCCTTGCGGGTCGATGACTTTCAAACCGAGTATGGTCGGATATTTTCCGGCGGAGTTGAATTGGTGACCGAACCCCGCGCAGAGCAGTATGGACGTATTGCGGTCTTCCTCGACGTTTCCGGAAACCGATGGGACCTTCTTGGCCCGGACCGTCCATAGCCTGCACAGACGACGTGGCAGAGCGGCGAAAGATCCACGAGCAAGCCGGGTGTCGTCCGGCACGCTCGACGGCACGGTCGAATCAACCTCCGGCCCCATCGATATCTGCCCTGCGCCGTACCGGAATCAGCTCACGATCCGGTGGATACGCACGTTCCGCCGCCGGCGGAGGCTTGAACGACCAGGTCCTATGACGAGTGTCGCGCGCCTAAAGGTTTGTGCGAGAAAGGATTCCGTTTCTGTCGACGTGACAACTTCGGCGGTCCTGTCGGCGGAAGGACCGCACCTGCGCCGGTGAGAGAGTTGCTGTCATGGCACCTGGAGCGACCCCGGGCCGCGAGGTTGAACTCGAGACGAGTCGCCTGCTGCTCAGACCTTGGCGGGTAGCCGAGGCTGTCGTCCAGCGTGAGCTGTGGACCGAACGCGATCCACGAGTTCCGCCGCACCGCCGAATCGACGCGGATGGACACCCCACCGTCGCAGAGCTCGAGGAATCGATCCGTACCAACCAGCCATCGTCTACCGGCTTGCTGGCGGTCGAGCGAAAGGCCGCTCACTACGTCGTCGGCTACTGCGGGCTGGTCGACAGCGGACGAGGTGTGGAAGGGGAACCGGAGCTGGCGTTCGAGATGCTTCGCCGAGTGTGGTGTCGGGGATATGCGACCGAGGCGTCGTTGGCGGTTTGGACAGGGCGAGATCGTCCGGGTACGAACGGCTGTGGGCCACGGTCTGGGACTGGAACACCGCATCTCGCCGCGTGCTGGCCAAGGTCGGGTTCGCAGAGACCGATCGGATGAAAGTGGACGCGGTCTACGGGACCACCCTGTTCACCAAGATACAGCTCTGACACCCCCGTGTTGGCGGCGCCGAACTGCGATCTTTTCCGCGGGTTCGGTGTTGGATGGCTGCCAATTTCGCAATCCGCTCTCCTTTGATACTTCTGGGAACCGTCGAGATCTCCTGGGTCCGGCCTGATGACGATCGCGCAGTGTTGGAGAATCCTTCGACGAAGCCACTGGAAGCGCCGTAACGCTCGCGTCGCTCCTGCGAACCGGACTCGTTCGCGCACTGAGAACGCAACGCGTGGACATCCGCGGCCAGGTAACACTGGCAGGGAGTCAATACGAACATCCCTTTCGCGCTGCGGTTTTCGATCTGCTCGTGCGCGAATCGTGCAACGGGACGACGGTATCGACGAGAGGTGTGAATTCACCGTGTGCGGCAATCGCGAGGATTTCGGTGCGGGCCGCTGCGACCCGTGACAGCCAGGCCGGACCTCAGCAGCCGGAGAGGGGTGAGCCCGCGAGCGAGCAGATCTTGCGACGAGATGGCCGCGGGTTGTCCGCTAAGCAGCCCGTAGAACTGCATTCTGCCCACGCGCGGGGTCATCGAGTCCAGGACCCTGGCACGGTATCTACTCCGATGGACTCGAACACCACATCGATCATGTTGTCGTTCAACATGTCTCGCATGAGGCCAGGCCGCTCGATATCAGTGTGATCCAACACGGGATCGGCACCGAGGTGTCGAGCGCGCTCACGGTTGAGCGGACTACCGGCGGTCGCGATGATCCTGGATGCGCCACGTTGTTTGGCGAGTTGGGTGAGGGGTATCCACCTACTCCTGTTCCGCCCGCTTCGATGAGATTAGCGGCATTTGTGCAACGCTGTTGCACAAATTGGCCAGGGTCAGATGCAACCCGCCAGCAGCACGATTTGAACTGGCTTTAGGAAAGCTAACAATACAAAGTTGAAGTTCTGCACGACAAACTCACCGTCAGCTGGATGGTGGGTCACCGCGTTGATCGACGGCATCCGATTCGGCTACGACCAGGCGATAGATCGGGTTGAGTGCTGCCGCCGGCCGTGTTTCGACGCCAGCTCCTGAGACGTACCTCTGCGCGGTTGCCATCGACTCGTGGCCGAGGAGCTTCATAAGCGTGTAAACGCTGACTTTCTGATTCGCAAGCGCAGTTGCATAGGTATGCCGCAAACCGTGAACCAACGCACCTTTTTCGCGTTGTCCGTCCACCCCAGCTCGTCGGTACAGACGACGTACGCGGTATTGCAGAGTGCCCCGCGTGATCCGATCACCCGTTGTGCCGACGAACAGGGGAGACGTGGGTTCCCATGACGAAAGTTTTGCGCCTGGCCTTCGCCTGGACGTCGACAAACGAGCGTGACGCTCAGATCTGCTTCCCAGATAGCGCTCGAGAATGACGACCAGTCCGCTCTCGACAGGGACGTGCCGATCCTTGTTTCCTTTTCCTCTTACATGGAGGACGGCGCTTCCGTCATCGACGATGCGGACTTGACCGACATTTAGCTGTATCAGTTCCTCGGAACGTAACCCAGTGAGGAGCACCGTTAGAACAATGGCGCGATCCCGTTCAGGCCACGAGTTTCGGCCAACATCGTCCTTGTCGAGCGCCGCAAGCACCGTCGAAACCGTCTCGATCGTGAGGGCTTTCGGCAACGTCCTGTCGACCTTTGGCCGACCGACCGACGGCATCGGGTTAGCCGGAATGACGTCGTCGTTGTACAGGTGGGTGCAAAGTACGTTCCACGTCGACCAGCATCGACGGATCGACGCAGCAGAGTGGGATCGCGCGAATTGGGCGAATGCGCTGCGCATCGCGGATTTCGTCAACTGGTCCGGCTGTAAACCGGAGATCGCACGGTCTGTCAGCAATGAGGCAATCCCAACGAAGTCCTGCCGGTATGCCTTGATGGTGTGCTTGGCGGGTTTGCGGGTGCTGCGGTCGATCAAGAAGCACGGTTATCCATGAAACGTGGCCATTCAACACCTGAGTATGGGAGTCCGCCGGGCGAGCGGAACGCAGCAGCGAGCATCGACAAGGAGGGGAGGGCCGATCTCAAATTGTGCAGCGGCCCGCTGCACAATTTGGCCAGCGGCCAAGGCTGATATCGATGTCGTAGATACGGCAAATCGTGCAAGCGCTCTTGCACAATTGCCCGAGACATGTCGATGTGGGCGTGAAGAGGCTACGACAGACTGGCCGCAAAACGTCACAGTGACGTTTTGAGGTCCGGCAACGGCCATCGGCGACTAGCCGAGTCGAGCAGTCGATCGCACGCGACGCCGCAGGCAGCTCTCATCTAGTACTGAATTTTCGCTACAGATCGGACAACTCTCACGTTAAACCGGACTCCTGCCAACATTTCCCGGATCGGACAACAGCCTGAGCACGACGAGTTCTCGCCGAATGCATTTCGTCTTTTTTTTCGCCGATAATCAACATTATGTCAACTAAAACACTGCGTATTGCATCAGATGAATCAACGGCTCTCCCGGTATCGGATGCCGCGCCAGCGGGGCCTCAAGCTGGAATCACCCTTTGACCTGCAGCAATCCGCCCGATTGGTGGACTCGCGTTGCCGATGCCGACCCAACTGGTCCGCGACACGTCCGCAGACGTGCGCCAACTCGATCCCGTGACCAGCATCGATATGCTTATGATGCATTCGCCGAATCAATGATTCATCGGATGAGACGGGTTGGAGGCCTCGTTGGCGGTCGACAAGAGCGGTCGCGTGTGGTTGGTCGAGTCGGTCGAACCCCTGCATCCGGAGGAGCAGACGATCGCGGAAATGCTCACTGGTTGGCGAAATCAACAGTTGTGTCGCAACCTCCGACTCGACACGATCAACCAGCGAGAGAAGCTGGTGAACCGCTTCCTCGCCTACACCAACGAGTTCCCCTGGACCTGGACGCCGTCGATGGTCGACGAGTTCTTCGGTGATCTGCGAGGGGTGCACCACGCGAAACACACGACGATGCGCGCCTACCAAAATGCCCTGCGCATGTTCTGCTCGTACGTCAGCGATCCCGACTACGGATGGGATCGGGTGTGTGAACACAGGTTCGATAAACACCCGGTTCAGGTGTTCTTCGCGGCCGCAAGGGGTGGCTGCCGGCCTACCGAGATACGGTGATGTTCAAGGTTGCGTACTCGTATGGCCTGCGGTTCAACGAGTTACGCCACCTCCAGACGGTCGACTTCGCGAAGAACCCTCATGCCCGCGAGTTCGGCCGCCACGGCGTGGTGCACGTGCGCTACGGCAAGGCCAAACGCGGATCGCCGCACAAGAGACGCAGCATCCTGACAGTCTTCGACTGGACCCCCGAGGTTCTCACCGACTGGCTCGCCAACGGCCAGCCACACCTCGACGACGGGATCGATCTGTTCCCCAGCGAGCGCGGCGTTCTGCTATCGGAGACGACACTCATACGCCGTCTCCGACGATATTGCGATGAGCTCGGGCTGTCGGAGGGTTTGGATCTTCACTCGCTCCGCCGCTCGTATGCGACGCACTTGATCGAGGATGGCTGGGATCCGATGTTTGTCCAGCAGCAAATGGGCCACGAACACGCGAGCACGACCTCGCTCTACACCTGCGTATCGAGTGATTTCCGTACTCGGACCCTGCGCCGCGCGCTGGATGCCACGATCGCCGACGCACTGGCGATCGACGAAGGAGGATTGTCATGAAGCGCCAGGTCGATTACACGTGGCGGCTGGCCGAGTTGATGGCCGCACGCGGCATGCATAACACCACTGACCTCATGCCACTGTTGCTTGAGCGAGGAATTGATTTGTCGCGCCCGCAGGTCTACCGGTTGGTGAAGGAACGCCCCGAGCGGGTGTCGCTGCACATGATGGCTGCCCTGTGCGACATCTTCGCTTGCGGGATCGAAGACCTCGTCACTGTCACCGCGACGGACGCACGGCGCAAGAAGGTGTCGTCCTCCTCTCCCAATGTCGTTGAGTTGAACAAGGCTGTCCGACCACGTAGAGCACGGGTGATCACCGATGGCTATTGAAGTCCGGCGCCGGAACACTGTGCGCGGCAGACCGCGTACGACCGGCGACTTCACCTGCGATCGGTGCGGCAGGCCGGCAGGCCGGCCAAGAGCGCGTTGGCCGGAAGGACGCATTTGCGGAATCTGTTTTCACGATGCCATGCGGACATATGGATTCTGTCCGAGTTGCAGCTTCGAACGGATGCTCCCCGGCCGCATCAACGGCGAACCTGCCTGTGTCGACTGCGCCGGCATTCCCGACGACTTCCATTGCGTAGGTTGCGGAGCTGAGGCCGAACACTACCGCCGCCCAGGACTATGCGCCCGCTGCGCGCTACGCACGGACCTCACCGTCCTCATGGTTAACGACGCCGCCGACCCGTCCGCTATGACTACGCTCGTCGACGCCTTCTACTCAGCTCACCGACCGGAAAGCATCTTGACTTGGAAGCGCTCCGACGAAGTGCAAGATATTTTGCGCCGCTTGGCAACCGGCGCGATACCGCTGACCCACGAGGGCCTTGACGGCGAAGGTGACGGGCACCGAGTACGGCATCTCCGCAGTCTCCTCGAGCACCACGGCCTCATTCCCGAGCGGGATCGTTACCTCGCTCGATTCGAGGACTGGATCGACGTGAAGCTGGACGCGATCGACGACCCCGCGGTCCGCAAGCCGGTCGAACAATTCGCGACATGGCACCACTTACGACGAGTACGCGCACTCTCGGCATCCGACAAGCCGACCCGCGGACCCGTTCACGCGTCGAAGCAGGACATCACCGAGACCATCAAGTTCCTGACCTGGCTACACGAGACCTACGGCCGCACGGTCGAAAACTGCCGCCAGGGCGACGTCGACGAGTGGCTCGTCACCGGACCCACCACCCGACATCTCATCCGCACATTCTTCGTCTGGGCCAAGGCCAGCCGCATCAACAAGACCATCACCATCGGACACCGCCAAGCCAAGACAGTCCGCACATGCACCCAGGACCAGCGCCTGCGGTGGCTACGCGAACTCATCACCGGCACAGCCGAATCCCGTCCCTACCGCGTAGCCGGAATCCTGCTCCTGCTCTACGCACAACCCCTCGTCAAGATCGCGTCACTGCAGACCACCGACATCGTCATCGCGCCCGACGAACTACGCCTTGCCCTCGGCAACGAACCGGTCCCAGTGCCAGCTCCATTCGCCGACCTGCTGAACGAACACCTCACACACCGGCCGAACCTCCGCACCACCGCCGGCACTGCCAGCGACTGGCTCTTTCCGGGCTACCGGCCCGGCACTCACCTGCACCCGAACACCCTCATGGACCGCATCCGCAGCCTCGGCGTCGACCTCCTGGGCGCCCGCAACGCCGCCCTGCGGGCACTCGTCACAGAAGTTCCACCACCGCTCGTCGCCGAAATGCTCGGCTACATCTACCAAGTCGCGCATCGCCACGCTGAACTCGCTGCAAACCCATACGCACGCTACGCGGCCACTGGATCAGAAGGAACACGAGAATGACTGCGGGTGGCGGCACTATTGCCGCGTACGGACTTCGGTATCAGTACATGATCACGATCGAGCGGTTCCTTCGCCACATGCGCGCCAACCTCAGCCTTCTTCCGAGAACCGACCTCCTCGTCGAGCCTGTTGTTCTGCAAGCAGGCGACGAATCAGATGACATCGTCGACTTCGGCCTTGTCGTCGACGACATCCATTCTCATCACTACCAAGTGAAATCATCGCTGGCCCCTGCAGAAAACCCTTTGACGCCTGCACCCGCGCGCGAGGTCCTCAATCGGCTGCATGCGAACCCCGCAACACATTCTGCGCTCTATACAAATAAGCCACTTTCGCCGATGCTCGCCAACTCTGTGGCCGTCGATACCGGTTCTGCGCTGCCCGACGGCGTCCTGATGTATCGATGGCCACCTGATGATAGCGAAGTGGATGCATCTGCGTATCCCGCGATATACGTGGACAGCCGAAGCGAACACGAAATCAGACAGTCCATATGCGCGCTCATCCGTGAATTTCGGAAAGATCGTCAGCTCAGCCAAGGCGATTTGACCTGCAATTCGCTGGTGTCTGTCTTGCTCGAAAGTATCTTCTCGGCTGCTGCATCTAACGCACCGCAACGGATCACTGCTCTGGAGTTTATCGAGCTTCTGGCCATGCCGGATGTAAGGATCGCTCAAGTCGTCGGTGGGTTCGATTGGGGGCGCGTGGTGGCCAATATCCCCCACTACGCATCTACGGCGCCGCGCATCGGCTACCTCGATCAATTGCATGGCATTCGTCCAGGTGACACGTCGATGACGCCGCCGCGTGTCGTCTTGGTCGGTCACACTGGAGCAGGAAAGTCTGTAATTGCCGCGGACTATTGCCACGTCGACGCAGCATCGTTTGCATTCATCTGCTGGTTCGATTGTCGTGACCTTGACTATATCGAGAGCCAAGCGATGGATCTATTTGTGCAGCTAACCAACGACAAAATCAGGCCGGACGGTGACGTTGCGCTCGCATTTGCTGGCGCGCTCAGCGGTCACCCCGGTCCATGGCTGCTCGTCCTCGACGGCGTCATTGAACGACCTGAAATTGAACGATACCTCCCGACGCGCGGACATGGCACCATTCTCATCACGAGCACGAACGCACTCGGCTGGTGGCCCGACGCAACAGTCATTGAGGTCGGCGAATTCACACTTGCGGAAGGCATCTCATGCTTTCGCGCATATTCTGGTATCAGCGGCGAAGCGTCCGACGAAGTGGTTGGTGACGTCGTCAACATACTCGGGAGAGTTCCTCTCGCCGTTTCGATGGCTGGCATTTACTTTGCGAACGCCGAAGGCGACATCACAGAACTTTCCGACCAGTACTTTTCTGACCTTGCAGCACTCGACGATACGCTTTCAATTCCCCAAGGTTTTAACCAGACAGCGTTCAAGGCCATCCGGCATGCTGTTGCGAAGCTCGGAAAGCGGGACCCCGCAAGTCATGGAACAAGCGCCCGCGCAGTTCTCGAAGTCGGCTGTCTACTTGCACCCGAGCAGATACCGCTCAACCTCGTGCTACCTGCAACGACGGAAGAGGTTTCGATCGACGTCGCACACCCACCGCCGCCCGTTGAGGTCGAACCCGCCTGGCGCCGCGGTGTAGTAGCTGTCCTGCGAACACAATCGATTGCAAGCCGGCGGCTGCGACCAGACGTGCCGCGCAGTCCGACCAACGACACAATCAACATTCACCCACTGATCCACCAGATTCTGCAGACCTCACGCCTGAAGACAGTGCCGCTCGGAGTCCTTCAGCAGGATGCCACCGTCTTCATGCACTTCCTGCGAGGGTGGCTCGGTTCCTTGCGTGCGATGGGCGACTTCCTAGGAACCGACCAGATCCGAATGCACGCTGAGGCAGTACTTGCCGTCGTCGGCGAGCATGAACCTCTGTCGTCACCATCGCCGCAGCGTCGTCGCGTCTACCTCTATACGAAGGCGCTGCTACTCCTGGAACTGAGCACGTGCCATGCGAGTAGGCGACGGTACGAACAATCGCTTCAACTTGCAGTAGCGGCAGGAAGGACCCTGGACTTTGTCAGCGACGAGCCGGCGGCACGTGCACTCACCGTCCCATTGCTGACCAACATGATTCACGACCTCTCATTCCTGCAAGCACCAGTCCAGGTGCTGGAGGTCCCCGCCGGCATGGCAGTTGGCGGCATAACCGCGCTCGTCTCAGACCCCCGTGAGTCATACCAAGACATCGGCTACACGTTTGCCGGTGACCTTCGGCTGTGGCTCACCCGCACGTCGGAATGCCGATCGGCGCAGTCACTCCACCCGTATGTTCAAACATTGCAAGAGATCATGGACAGCGACCCGCGGGCGGCCGCCCGGCCAGCGGCAACAAATACGAAGATCAACGAGCTCTACGAAGCTGGGAATTTCCACGAACTCGGTGAACTCGTCATAAGTTTGCTTGGGAATGCCGATCCGAGCGAGAGAATCGGACTTAGCGCCCTACAATCTGTTGCCGACCTGCACACAGGCAACTTCGACCGCGCGATCGAAAACACTCAGCAGATCATCGATCTAGAGCTACCAGCAGGTTATCTACAACACGAAGTGGTCGAGGCACTCTCCAAGATTCGGCGTGAGATCTACCACCTCCGCGTTAGCCCAGATGTCGCTATTGATCCTCGGTTGGTCACGGTGCTCGCCGCAATCGAGGTGCGTCTCGAAGAGCTTGCCGACAGCTAGTTGTTCTCGTCACGGCGGACCTGCCAGCCCCGATGATCTACGCTATCGACCCAGACGGAGGGAACATGGTCGACGGAGACAGCGATGCTGACGATGCACGGGGAGTCGCAGCCTGGTCTCGGCTGATGCACATCGGTGCTCACGAAAGAGACACCAGCACCCGCCCCGAACTTGCCGAACTCGGCGTCGATGAAGTGCACCGCGTCTGCGTCCGAGCATGGAAGTACAGCCGCAACGACTTCGAACCGGATACGTGGGTAGAAGTTAGACGCAGCCAATGGCGCGAAACGTGCGCGCTCGCCGGATCAATCGCCGAATCGCTCATGCTCGGAAGTGCGGCCTACGTCGAGGCTGTCTGGCACGAACGAGCCATTAGCGCTGAGACAGAGCCTGCCGGCATGGCCCTCGCTCAGCGCTACCTTGCCGATGGTGCGATAGATGATTGGCGTGCCCCCGGTAAACGGGACCAACTTGTTTTAGAGTCTTGTTGCCCGTGACCTGGGCGGATAGGACGATGAACACCATGG
>NZ_JBIMSN010000053.1:0-635 GCF_043944905.1 Antrihabitans spumae | reverse complement strand
CTCATCCAGGCTGCATAGCCAGAAAATCCCCGTGTCCAACATCCGGGGTCAAGGCCCAGGTCCTGCGGCATTGCCAACTCGGGGTGCAGGATCATTCGAGTCATCGACTGCGCGAGCGCGGACGCTGCCAAGCGGGGACGCCAGGATTCGAAGAACTCGATGACCGCTTCGCGGCTACGAGGCACGTCGTCAGGGTTGATCGTCTGACATTCCGCGGCGATCGCGCATTGGGCCCAGTACTGCGTCTCCTCTTCATCGGACAGCTTGCCCGGACCGAAGATCTCGTAGCAGTACAGGATCGAATGCCACGCCGTCATATGGATCCATAGCTGCGACTCGGGTGAGTTCGAGTCGTATCGTCCACCCGTAACAGGATCTACGCCAATACCTTTGGAGTGAACCTTCACGAGGATGTCGGCAGCTTTCGTTGCGCTCGCGGTGTCACCACTTGCGACGAGAGCGAAATAGCGCATGGTCCGTTCGTACCGGGTCCGGGTCCGGGCTCGGACTCCGCCCGACGCTTCGACGGACGCATTCAGGTTCGGATCGAGTGGCGTGCCCCCGGTAAACGGGACCGACTTGTTTTAGAGTCTTGTTGCCCGTGACCTGGGCGGATAGGACGATGAACACCATGG
>NZ_JBIMSN010000052.1:0-141119 GCF_043944905.1 Antrihabitans spumae | reverse complement strand
ACCATTCTTTGTCTGCGACACAGTCCTCTGCCGAATTAGCGTGAAAGCGCGAGGCTAGTGTGAGGGGGTGGCCGACAATATTGGCGCGGTGATCTTTCTGAGCTACGGGTTCGATACCTCCTACCTGCCGACACCCTATGTCGTGTCGAGAATCGTCTATCTCATTGTCATAGCCGGTCTGCTTATCGCCATGTACCGCTTCCTACACCGCTGACCGAGCACGGTGGCCACTCGCCGTGCTTGACATAAACCACGGTTCAGCTTTTACGGTCAGAGTCATGAAACCAAGGCCAACTCTGCACAATCCCACACTCGCTGGCGTTGCCGGAACCGAGGCCAAAGCCCTTGCCGCGCAGCTTCACAAGGGCGTCGAGTCCGGCGATGCCGACTTCTACGACAGCTGGTTCGCCGCAGACATCATGTGGGGCAGTCCCAAAGGTATCGCCCTCGTCGGCTACGAGCAGCTGAACGCCATCCATCACGGGCTAATGCGGGCGGGCGTCGCCCCCGCGTCCCGTTTCGAAGTCGTTGCCGCGCAGGCGCCCGCCCCCAATGTTGTCGTCGCCCATATCCGCCGCCAAGCGATCGAGCCGGATGGCTTCTCCGAAATGGCGATGTACGTACTCGTCGAACGCGACGGCGAATGGTGGCTGGCCGCTGCACAGAACACGCCCATCACGGCCTGAACCCGGCAGTTCCGAACGCACCGAAACTCGATCCGACGCAACCTGCGTACATTGACCACGTGTCGATTCCCGCACACGGACCGGGACCCCGCTGGTTCGGCCACGTCGGGCAACCTGCCCTTGCCCTGGTCTTGGCCGTGTTTCTGCTGCCTCCGGGGCTGCAATCGGTTCGCGTCGGAGGGATTTCGACGGCGTGGGTAGTCGGCCTCGCGATCGCGCTCGTTGTGTTGCACATCTGCGTCGCGACAGCACGCCGCTGGCCGAGCCAGTCGTTTGTGATCGGCACCCTTGCCTGCGCAACGCTCGCTGCCGGGCCCGACATCGACGGCGTGACGGACTTCGTCGAGGCAAGCGAATACAGCCCGATCCTGCTGCCGAGCACCCTCTGCTTCTTTGCCCTGCTGTACTCGGTCAGCGCGCACACCCGACCGCCGCTGCCGAACTACGCACTCGGCCTTGGCCTTGCGGGCTGCTGCGTGACCCTGGCGCGCCTGTGGGGTTTCACCGGAACTCCGATCGCGACTTGGGCATGGTGGTTGTTTCTTGGCACCACTGCATTCGGTGGAACGATCGCCGCTTGGGCGCTGGGGCGCTACCGATTCACCCGAGCTCTATGGGCCACTCAAAAGGCGGAACGCCTGGCCGCTGACGAACGTCGACACATCGCGCGGGAGATGCACGACGTCGTAGCGCACTCTGTTGCGGTGATGGTGAGCCACGCCGAGGCAGGTCGGCTCGTGGTCGTGAATTCACCTGAGCGTGCACCTGAAATCTTCACCACCATCGCCGACGCTGGTCGCGAAGCGCTCACCGAGATGCGCGGACTGCTCGCAGTGCTGCGCGACGATGCCGCCGCGACCGAGCCCCAGCCCGGACTGGCCGAGCTCCCCGCTTTGATCGACCGCATGCGCGCGGCCGGTGTCGACATCGAGTTCTCCTCCGACGACCAGCTGCACACCACTCCTGCTGTCGCCCTTACGATCTACCGAATCATCCAAGAAGCGCTGACGAACATAACCAGGCATGCGGGCGAAAAACCCAGCGCGCGTGTGGCTGTCGACAGCGGCCCCGATGGAATCGAGGTGCACGTGACGAATACCGGTGTGGTGCAGACCGACCCTCGTCCTGGCCGCGGTTTGATCGGCATGCAGGAAAGGGTCGATGCCGTCGGCGGAACGCTAAAGGCGGGCCCTACCGCGACCGGCTGGACCGTCGAGGTGACGGTGCCTCGATGAGCGAACTGGAGCGCATCCGCGTCCTCATAGTGGACGACCAAGAGCTGATGCGATCGGCGCTGCGCATGATGGTCGAGAGCCAGCCCGACCTGATCTTGGCGGGCGAAGCAGCCGACGGTCACGAGGCCGTCGCCATGGTGCGGTCACACCGAATCGATGTGGCTCTCATGGACATTCGGATGCCGAAGCTCGACGGCATACAGGCAACAGCGACCATCACCGCCGAACAACCGAGCTGTCGGGTGATCGTGCTGACCACGTTCGATCTTGACGACTACGCCTTCTCCGCGATCCGGGCGGGCGCCAGTGGATTTCTGCTCAAGGACGCGCGCAGTGAGGAGATCGTCGACGCTGTCCGGACGGTCCATGCCGGTCACGGCGTCATCGCACCGTCGACCACACGTCGGCTCATCGAGCATGTTGCCGAGCTGCCCAACGCCGACTCCGGCCGGGCCGCTGAGGTACGCGCCACGCTGACCCCGCGCGAACTCGACACGTTCCTCGAGATCGCTACCGGCGACACGAACCGCGAGATCGCGATGCGGCTTCACCTGTCCGAGGCAACGATCAAAACCCATGTCGGACATGTGCTTACCAAGCTGTGCCTGCGCGACCGGGTTCAGGCCGTTGTGCTCGCGTACGAGTCCGGGTTGGTTGGTCCGTCCCACCGCTGACCCTCCGTCTCATCCTCGAGGATGAGACCGGCACGACCTCAGGACGAGGCGCCCGACTGCCTTACTCGCCAAAGTAGTCGGCATGACCATGACGACCGACCTCGTCGAGCGCACCCACTCGACGACCTACTTCCGAATTGGTGCGTGGTGCTGGATCGCAACCGGCACTGGGCACACCATCGGCGACGTCTTCCTTCGCGCGTTTCCACGGGACGAGGACAAGACGATCGACGACATCATGCGCGCCAGTTCGTTCGATCTGATGGGGCTGCACCGCTCGTACTACGAGGTGACGATGGGCTTCAGCCTGGCCATGGGATGCTGCATGGTCTTCGTCGGGATCCTGTTGCTGTGGATCGCCAAACTCACTGCACGACAGGATATTCGGTCTGCGGCGATACTCGGTCTCGCCATGTCGGCAGTGGCGCTCACTATCTGTGCGTTGCTCGAGCCGCCGCCCCCGATCGTGCTCTTCAGCGCGGCATGCGTCGCATTCGGACTTTCCGTGGGCACTGCTGTTCGCGGAGCAAACCGATGACCAAATGGGCAGGGTGGATCATCACTCTGGCCGGAATTGGGCACACTGTAGGAAGTCTCGCCGAGACCGCGCCGGACCACGCCGAAACCTGGTTCGCCGGAACGCTCTGGAGCGAAACCGATTACACGACCTTCAGCGACGCGGCCACAGGATTCTGGTATTCGGCATTCAGTTTCGGGCCGCCGTTGATCTTGCTAGGTGTCATCGTGTTGTGGTTCGCCCATCGCGGCATCACACCTCCGGCGTTCATTGCCGTGGCAATTGCGGTCTGGGTCGCGATCACGTTCGTCGCCTCCGGGCCTTCCCCCCTGCTCGTCCTGCTCGTCGCATCCGGATTGCTGCTCCGTGACGCGCGTCGAACCACACCCACTGCAGCGCCGAAGGAGATGCAGCGATGAGAATCCCAGTCGCAGCCCACACCGAACAACCCTGGCGGATTCACGAGATCGCGCCCGACTTCCGCGTCCTGGATGTGTGGGCGTACCACGCTCCCGGCTCCGGACCGGACGACCTCGCCACCATGCTCGCCGCGATACGCGCCGCCGAAAGTCGGAAACCCGACCCGCTTCTGGTGCGATTTCTCTTCGCCGTGCGATGGAAGCTCGGCGCGTTGTTCGGGTGGGACGATCCCGAGCAGGGTCTGGCAGCCAAGGGCCGCGTCTCGTCCTTGTGCGAACGGCTCCCGGACGACCTGCGCCAACCACAGTCGGGAGCACCGGTACCCGGCATCCCGTTCGTCGAGCTGTACCAACTACACAACGAGCACGCCATCGAACTGGCCAACAAGACGGTCCACGGCGTGGCCCATCATGGCTGGGTCCCCACTGACGATGGCGAGTACGAACTGCGAATGGCGGTGCTGATCAAGGCGAACGGCCGGTTCGGGCGCGCGTACATGGCGGCGATAGCACCGTTCCGGTACCTGGTTGTCTACCCCGCCATGACCCGCCAGTGGGAGCGTGCCTGGCGCGATCGCGCCGAACTGTTGGACGGCGTCGATTCGCGAAGCTAATCGATGATCCGAACAACCCTTGCGGGTACACCCACCGCCAGGACAGCTCGCGGAATGTCGCGGGTGACGATCGCGCCGGCACCGATCACGGAGTCTTCGCCGACCGTCACGCCTTGCAGGACCATCGCCCCTGCGCCGATCCAGACGTTTCTCTCGATTCGGATCGGGGCAGCGGTGATGCCCTTGCGACGCAGCGACGGCTCGAGAGGATGCCCGGACGAAATCAGCCGAACGCCAGGGCCCATCATCACCTCGTCGCCGATCTCGATGCCGCCGATATCGTCGAGCCGACACCCCTGATTGATAAAGACATTGCGGCCGACCCGAATATTGACGCCATGATCCGAGTACACCGGCGGAATCAGATTGAAAGTCTCGTCCTCGGGCTGGCCGGTCAGCTCACTCCACGCCTGCCGGATCGCGGCCCTGTTTTCGTATGGCAATGCGTTGAGCCGCTCCGTCATTCGGATCGCTCGTTCGACCCTGTCCCGAAAGCCCGAACCTCGATGTGCACCAGCATCGTTCGAGATCCGCTCGGTCATGGGTCTCCCTGTGTCGTCGTATCTACAGACTGTGACGCTACTCAGCCGGCCTGACAGATCCAGTTGGACGCAACCCCTTATATACCGACTCTGAGTCGGTTAGTGTGGTCGAAGCCACTACGAAAGGAAGTTCACCAGTGTCAAGCATTGTTGCCGAGCGCGAGGCCGACCTCGAGCGCTCGTCGCTCGAGTACGTCTTCAACCGCTACCACGACGCGTGGGAAGCCAAGGATCCAGACGCTATCGCCGCGCTCCACAGCGAGGATTCGTCGTACGCCCTGCGCGCCGGCGAGGAACGCGCCCACGGACGCGCGGCACTGCGCGAGCACTTCAGGAAGGTTTTCGAGCTGTACCCGAATTACAGAGCCGACGTCGCGCGACTGATCCTCGGTGCCGGACACTGGGTCCTCGAATGGACGATGGTGATCGACCTCCTCGACACCGAAGGAAAGCCGTTTACGGCGCGCATCGACCTTGTCGATGTCGTCGACGTCGACCAAGACGGCCTGGTTTCGAGAAAGGACGTCTATGTCGACGGAGCACAGCGTGCCGCGGCATTCGGCCGAGCGGGCGCAATCTGACGGTCTAGTTTTCGGCGAGCCCTGACAGTAGGTCGCGCAGTACCTCACCGAACTGGGCAACCGCTGCTTCGGGATCGTCGGCACGACCTGTCACGAGTGCGGCCTCCATCACAGCCCCGAGAACCAGCTGAGTGGTGGCCGCAACCCGAACGTCGGTCGCGGACGACGGCAGAATCATCGCGACCGCAGCCCTCGTCATACCCGAGAAGTGGCGGTCGTCGATTTCACGCCATCGTTCCCAGCCGAGCACCTCGGGCCCCTCCAACAGGACGATCCGCCGGCGGCGTGGGTCGGCGGCGCGCCGGAGATAGTCCGACAACACCTCGGCTAGGACGCTGGCCGTCAAGGGACCCGGCCGCTGACGCTCCCGAAGCTCGTCGGCAATCTCACCCTGCAGTTCGTCGACGATCGCGTCGAACAAGACCTTCTTGGACGGAAAGTGATGATAGAAAGCACCTTTGGCGATTCCAGCCTGTGCGACAACGGCGTCGACTGTCACGGCGTTGTAGCCCTGCTCGGCCATCAGCGTTCGACCGACTGCCATGATCGCGGCAATCGTCCTTTCGCTGCGTTCACGCTGGCTGGCCAAGACGCTCCTCTGTCTCCGAGCGACATCACGCTCGCTCGGAGACTACCTCGCGGCTGCGCCGCATCGTGAGTCCTATTGGCGGTCAGGCACTCCGAAAAGACTCACGATCAGCCCAGCTGCCGCTGCACGATCTCGTCGGCGACGGCGTCGGTCACGGGCATCCCGCTGATCAGCACGCGATACCACAGCGGACCTATGAGGCAGTCTTCGATCAATTGCGGATCGGTGTCAGGGAGTTGCCCGGCCGCCTGGGCGCCTCGTATCCGCGCTTGATTGTGCTCACGTGCAGGAGCGTGGATACCCAGGATCATCTGTTCCCGAAGATCGGCGTCGACCAACTGAGCACTGGCCACTCCGACGCACAGCGCGCGAAGCAACGGATCGACGAAAAGTGCTACGAACCCCCGTAACCACGACCGTAGGTCCTCGCGAATGTCGCCGGTGTCGGGAATGAGAAAGTAGCGCCCGCTGACTTCCTCCAGCAGCGCATCCAGCATGAGATGCGCTTTGGACGGCCACCAGCGATACAGCGTCGGCTTGCCGACACCAGCCTCGGCTGCCACCCGGTCCATGGTGACGAAGGTGAAGCCATGCTCGGCACACATCTCGACCGCGGTTCGCAAAATATGGCTCCGCGAGCGCGCGGAGCGAGTTTCGGTAGCCACTCGGACAACCTAGCACCAAAACGTAACGTTTCGTATTGACCTCGAAGTCGGCCAGCGGTACGTTACGTAACGTTCTGTTTCGCAGAGAGGAAGCATCATCATGACACTGTTCGAATCGCTCGCAGCCGCCATCGAAGGTCGTGTGACGACCAAGGCCGACGCCACGGCGACCGACCGCGACTGGTCGCAAATCACCAGACCGTGGAACCTGCAGATCAGTCAAGAAGACGCAGTCGCCGTGGTCGATGTCGACAGCATTGCCGACGTCCAGCAGACTGTGAAGTTTGCTGCAGCACATGACCTTTCCGTTTCGACGCAACGGACTGGACACGGGGCCACCGGTAACGCCGCCGGCACGATCCTGCTCCGCACCAACAACCTGAACACACTCGAGATCGACGCCACGAGCCGACGCGCGCACGTGGGCGCCGGTGTTTTGTGGGGTCGAGTCCAAACTGCCGCAGCCGAATACGGCCTCTCCGGCACCCCTGGGAGTTCACCCGGCATCGGAGTGGTCGGCTACACGGTCGGCGGCGGCCTGAGCTGGTTCTCCCGAAAGTTCGGACTCGCGGGTGTGTCGGCGCGAAGTTTCGCGGTCGTCACCGCCGACGGCGAGCGTCTGTATGTCGACAACGAAACCGAGCCAGACCTGTATTGGGCGCTGCGCGGCGGCGGGGGCGACGTCGCGATCGTGACCTCGGTCGAGCTCCAACTCCACCCTGTGCCTTACCTTTTCGGTGGCCGGATGATGTGGCCGGCCGATCGCGCACACGACGTCATGTGCGCCTACCAGGCGGTCACCGCCGACGCTCCCGCCGAATTGACGCTCTGGCTCGATCTACTACATTTTCCCGGGAGCCCAACACCTTTGGTTGCATTGGACTGCACCTTCCTCGGTGCCGAAAAGCTGGCGCGTCAGCTGCTGAGTCCTTTCGACTCGATTGGCGGGACGCTCAGCGACAGTCGCGCCACGATGAGTACGGCCGAGCTCGCATCGATCACCGGTGACCCACTCGACCCCAGTCCCGGCATCAGTCACACTGTGCCAGTGCGTGTTTTCGACGAGGGCGTCATGGCGGCGCTGTTGCGAGAACCTATATTTCCACTGCTCAGCGTCCAGATCCGCCAACTCGGGGGCGCCGTGAGCGGGGCGAACGATCTGCCCAACGGCCCTCTCGCCAGCCAACATCTGGTCTATCTGTTCGGTAGTCCGACACCGGATCGCTCAGCAGACCGAATCCGAGAACGCATTTCCGAACTATCGGAGCAGCTGGCGCCAGCCATCGGTCACGGCAAGCCGCTGACCTTCCTCGCTCCCGGCGAAACGATGTCGGCCGCATTGCCGGACCAGTCCGTACGCAAACTCGCGACACTAAAACACCGATGGGACCCGGATCGGATACTGCGATCCAGCTGCCCGACGCCCGCGGTCGACGAACTCGTCGGCGCCGAGCACACGGTGCGCTAGGGATGACCGAAAACGAGCGAGTATCCAAAAACCAACGAACGCTCGCTGCCTACGAAACGATCGCCCTCGAGTATGCGCAGTCGACGGAAGGTTCCTCGACTGCCGCGCATCATGCGACGATGCGCCGCTTCGTCGACTCACTGTCACCTGGCGGCACCGTGCTCGAACTTGGCTCGGGGCCGGGATGGGACGCCGACTTCGTCGAGTCTTTCGGTGCCCGGGTTCGACGGACGGACGCAACAACGGCTTTCCGCGACTTCCAGCGTGCACGCGGCAAACACATCGAACCACTCGACGCGGTCAAAGACACCTTCGTCGACCCGATCTGGCCGGCCTACGAAGCGGTGATGGCGCTGTACGTGCTTCAGCACATCGAGCGCGAGGACAACGACATTGTCTTACGCAAAGCGGCCGAGGCATTACGACCGGGCGGAACACTGCTGGTCACCGTTCGTGAGGGCGTCGGCGACCTCTGGGAGGGCAGCCCATCCGGCACCCGGTATCACGTCACTCGATGGGAACCGTCCGCCTTCGAAGAGCGAGTCGAGGCTGCGGGGCTCGAACCGGTATGGACCGATCACTTCGTCGACGAGGAGGGTCCGTGGCTTGCACTCCTCGCACGCAAAGCATGAGGCACCGAGAGATCTTCAGCCGAGACGCTTGGTCACCTCGACCCGTGCCCCACGTGCCGGGACAACCGTAATGTGGTGCATACGTTGCTTTTCCGAGCGGTCGCCGACGGCGCGCAACTCGACGTGACGGAGCACAGTACGCACCACCGTCTCCATTTCGGTTTGGGCGAACAGGGCACCGAGGCAGCGGCGTGTTCCGCCGCCGAAGGGAATCCACGCGTGCGACGGGACGTCGGCGTCCTCCCAACGTTCGGGACGGAACTCTGCGGCGTGCGGTCCCCAGATCCGCGGGTCCGTCTGAATGCCCCCGATGGACGGGAGCACGAATTGCCCTGCGGGTAAGGAGAACCCATCGACTTGCCTGGGTTCCATCAGTCGTCGAGCAACGTTGTAGATGACGGGACGCACCCGCAGCGCCTCCTTGACGACTGCTGTGCGATAGGGATCGCGATCGTCGTCCAACCCGGACTGCAAGCGAGCCAAGACCTCCGGGTGCCTCAGCACAAGCTCGAAGGTCCACGCCAACCCGACCGCCGTGGTCTCGTGGCCTGCGGCCAGCATCGTGACGAGTTCGTCTCGCACCACCGCCGGGTCGGCATCGCCGTCCACGAGCATCGACAGCACGTCCGGTCGCGACGCGCGTTCGGGATCGTGTCGGCGCCTGTCGATTTCCTCGTACAGCAATTCGTCGGCGTGTTCGAGCTGCCGAATCACGTTGCGCCACGGCCAATACCGATGCAGCCCTGGTGCGACCCACAGCAACATGTCGGTGACCCCCAAACCGAGCACCCCCCGCAATGCATCGCCGAGGCGTCGCGCGCGAGCAGGTTCGTCCACGCCCATCACCACTCGCACGATGATGTCGAGTGTGAGTGCCTGCGTTCTCTCCAGTAGCGGAAAGTCCTCACCCACAGGCCAAGTCGCGACCTCACGAACAGTCGCTTCCTCCATCAGCGACACCACCCGCGCGATCCGCGCACCGTGGAACGGCGGCAGTAGGCGCTTACGAGCGGGCTGATGCTCGGGTGCATCCAGGGTCAGAACGGAGTTGTTGCCGACGAGTGGCCGCAGCAGCGAGTTGCCCTCGCCTGCGTGCACGATGTCGGGGCTGGTGCGAAAGATCTCGCGGATCGCATCGGCATCTCGGGTTACGACGAGCCGACCCACCGGCGCCGAATTCAATGTGAAGGTGTCGCCGAACTTCCTATGCATCTTCGGTAGGTACTGCGGCCGATAGCCCCACACGAAAACCGTCTGCAACAACCCTGGCGTTCGTGGACCGGGTGGCAACTCGATCGGAGTGCCGGGGATATGCGACCGATCGAGCGGCGCTGCGGACTTCCAGCCGTACAACCGGTCGCGCGTCGACGGTGCCTGCTCGCGTACCCCGGATGTCGTCGCCATACGGACCATCTTGGTCCAACTCCAGCGTTTTGGAATCCCCCGAGAGGCCGATATTCGGACCTGAGCGCGGATACACTCGGTCGACAATCGATAGGAGTCCACGTTGCTTACTCGCACTCTTCGGGCCGCACTCGTTCCTGCCGCTGCGGTTGCAGCATTGATCGTCGGCGCACCGTCGGCTGCCGCAATCAACCTGTACACCACCGAGACCACCCTCACGCTGCCGAGTGGACCGATCGGAGTGGGTTGCGCGGTAACGCTGACTGCCACCGTATCGGCCACGCCTCCCACACCCGACGCCGGCGAAGTTCGCTTCGGCGTCAACGGCAGTTCCGCCGGAAATGTGCCGATAAAGGACGGCGTCGCCACGGTGACGTGGACACCGACCGCCGCCGGTGAACAGAACGTGAGTGCGTTCTACACCGGAATCAATACCGGCAACGACGCGTGGGGCTCTTCTTACGACGCGGTCGATGTCACCGTCGTATCGGCCGTCAACACCGGTTCGGGCTGCATTCCGCTGCCGTTCTGACGAGCCACACGGACGCTCGGATGTAGACGCGTCGCACTGCAACTTTGCCAACTTGCTGATCAGGCCCCGCGCCGAACGATCTTACGTAGTGTTGGCCTGGTGGAACTGCTGCTCGGGATCGATATGGGTACAGGCAGCACCAAGGGTGTCCTGGTGGATTCGACGGGCGCGGTCCTCGCGACCGAAACCGTCGCGCACGCGATGCAGCTGCCGAGGCCCGGGTGGGCAGAGGTCGACGCAGAGGCCACGTGGTGGCGCGAGGTCTGCGACATCAGCACCGCGTTGATGTCCGCCGTACCGTCCGGCTCCCGAGTTGCGGCATGTGTGTCAGCGGCGCGGGGCCCTGTCTGGTGCTGTGCGACGAAAATCTGCGCCCGCTGCGCCCGGCGATCATGTACGGAATCGACACCAGAGCGACGGCAGAGATCGAGTCCCTGAACGCAGAATTGGGCGAGGAGAACATCTTCGAGCAATCCGGGACGCGACTGTCGAGTCAGGCTGTCGGACCGAAACTGGAATGGGTACGTCGCAACGAACCGGACGTGTTCGATCGGGCACGGGGTTGGTACGGATCGAATTCCTACATCGCCGCGAAGCTCACCGGCGAATACGCGCTCGACCACCACACGGCAAGCCAATGCGACCCGATGTACGCCACCCGCGTTTTCGAGTGGAATTTGCCTTGGGCGCAACGTATTTGCGCGCATCTGCCCTTGCCCCGACTGCTCTGTCCAAGTGAGGTTGTCGGTGTCGTACACGCCGAGGCGTCGGCAGCCACGGGTGTTCCGGTCGGCACGCCGGTGATCGCTGGAACGGTCGACGCCTATTCCGAGGCCTTCTCGGTGGGTGTTCGCCATCCCGGTGACCTGATGCTGATGTACGGCTCCACCATGTTTCTCGTTCAGGTGATCGACACTTTTCAGAGTGATCCCGCGCTGTGGACGACGGCCGGCGTCGAGCGAGGCACTCTGGCCTTGGCCGGAGGCACATCCACTGCAGGCAGCATGATCGGCTGGCTCCGAACAATCACCGGCGGTGCACAGTTCGATACCTTGATGGCCGAGGCCGCCGAGGTCGCGCCCGGCAGCGACGGACTGTTGGTGCTGCCCTACCTCGCCGGCGAGCGAACCCCGGTTTTCGACCCGATGGCGCGCGGAGTGTTCGCAGGACTGTCCCTCCGACACGGTCGAGGACACCTGTTTCGCGCTGTCTACGAAGGCATTTCGTTCGGTATCCGGCATATTCTGGAGTGCTTCGACGAGTTGGACACGGCGTCGCGCACAGTCGGCGTCGGCGGGGGTCTGAAAAGTCCGCTCTGGGTCCAGACTCTCAGCGACGTCACCGGTCGACCACAGCTCGTACCCGAGCAGGCAATCGGAGCCAGTTACGGCGACGCGCTCCTTGCGGCCATCGGCGCAGGTGTCGTGCCACCCGAGACAGATTGGGCGAAGATTTCCCACGAGGTCGCTCCCGATCCGCGAAATCGCAACCTCTACGACGACCTCTATCAGACGTGGCTGTAGCTGTATCCGGCGACGAAAGACATCGTCCACAGCTTGGTTCCGCACGACGCCAAAGCCGCTGGCTCCCAACCTGTCACGTAGGGGTCAGCTGATCGACTTCTCGAGGATCGCAGCGGCAGTATCCGGGTCGGTGACCAGTCGATTGAAGTAGCCGCCACGGGCGCCCGCGATGATCGAGTCGACTTTCTCCACGCCTACGGCAACGGCAATGGTTACGGGGATCTGACGCAACACGTCGAGGCCGACAGCGATCAACCTGTCACTGCCCTCGAATTCGACTGATTCCCCCGACCTGTCGTAGAACCGAGAGCAGACGTCGCCGATCGCCGACCGCAGCGTCGACGAGCCGGTAGGGACGAATCGCGGGATGTCCGACCGCATCAGTGGAGGTGCTCCGACGCCCATGATGGCGCACCGTGCCTGCGGCCAAAGGTGTACGACGCGTTGTATGGTCGGGTCTTTGAACAACGACGGGTACAGATCGGGGCCTGGCAAAGCGGGCGCGAAGAGGTACATCGCGCGGCCGCCCACCCGATTAGCGACCAATCGAGTGATCTCGTTGGTCTGATACCACTCATCGGGTTGATCATTGCCGCCGAGCGTCGGCGCGACCAATACTCCTGGTAGCGGGGTCAATTCGCATTGCGCAACCTCGTAGATCGTTCGACCGGACGACACCAACAACACGTCACCGGAGAGCAACTCGGCACCGGCGAGCGCACGCCCGACCGCCGGAGCCAGCGCTCGACCCATCACGTCGGCAACGGTCCGGCGCGGCCCTGGGTAGGGCATGGGCAAGCTCAGATAAGTGGTGGTGAGGCCGAGCGCCCGCGCGAGTCGGTCGGCAAGCTCCTCCGAGGCCGCCTCGGCGGGTGGTACTACCTCGATCCGGACGATGCCCTGCCGTTTCGCCTCGGCGAGCAATCTGCTGACGGTTGCTCTGCTGGTGCCGAGTTGAGCCGCGATGTCAGCTTGCGTCGCGCCTTCGGCGTAATAGAGCTTCGCGGCCGAGTAGAGCACGGCGGGCGCGAAATGTGTGGTCTCGGCGTCCGACGATGGTTCGTCGACACCGGGGTCTGGGGTGTCACGTCCGGACTGTTGCATCCACCGAGTATCGCACTGAACACATGCGCATGACTCAAATTACTCATGCACATATTCTCTGTACAACTGTTCACAAGAGAGCTAATGTGAGCTGGAGCACACCGCGCAGAGCCTCAGGAGTCGACTCATGACCGATCGGATACCCGAAAAGATGCAGGCGGTGGTCTGCCACGGACCGCGCGATTACCGATTGGAAGAAGTGGCAGTGCCACTCCGCCGACCCGGGGAGGCACTGATCCGAGTTGAGGCCGTGGGGATTTGCGCGAGCGATCTGAAGTGCCACGACGGTGCCGCGAAGTTCTGGGGTGACGAGAATCGCGCAGCATGGGCCGAAACAATGGTGATCCCCGGACATGAATTCGTCGGCCGGGTCGTCGAACTCGACGATGCAGCGGCGCAGCGCTGGCACATCTCGATGGGCGACCGCGTCGTCTCGGAGCAGATCGTGCCGTGCTGGGAATGTCGTTATTGCAAACGCGGCGAGTACCACATGTGCCGACCGCACGACATCTTCGGCTTCAAGCGCCGGACGCCGGGCGGAATGGCAAGCTACATGGTCCTTCCCGCGGAAGCGCTGGTGCACAGGGTTTCCGGTGATATCCCAGCACAGCACGCTGCATTCGCAGAACCACTCGCCTGCTCCCTACACGCTGTCGAACGTGCACTGATCACGTTCGACGACGTCGTGGTGATAGCCGGGTGCGGACCGATCGGACTCGGCATGGTTGCAGGCGCGAGAGCCAAGAATCCGATGCACGTGGTGGCGTTGGACCTCGCGCCGGAGAAGCTGGAGTTGGCGCGAGCGTGCGGAGCGGACATCACCGTCAACATTGCCACCGACGACGCCCTCGCCGTGATCTCTGCCCTGACCGACGGTTACGGCGCGGACGTCTACCTCGAGGCAACCGGACATCCATCGGCAGTTCCCCAGGGCCTCAACCTATTACGAAAGCTGGGTCGGTACATCGAATACGGCGTCTTCGGCAGCGACGTCTCGGTCGATTGGAGCATCATCAGCGACGACAAAGAACTCGATGTGCTCGGCGCTCACCTCGGTCCGCACTGCTGGCCCGCCGCCATCAAGATGATCGAATCCGGTGCGTTGCCGATGGATCGGATCTGCAGCCATCAACTTCACCTGTCCGAGTTCCAGCAAGGCCTCGACCTCGTCGCGAGCGGGAGCGAGTCGGTGAAAGTGACCTTGATTCCCGCCTGACCACAACCTCACTCGTCCCAGCGTCGGGAAGGACAACCAACATGACTCGAAGTACCGAAAGCCCCACACAGCCAGGACAGGTGGCGTTCACAGCGGTCGGCGTCAAGAAACACTATCCGGGGGTGAAAGCGCTCGACGGGGTCGATCTCGAGGGTTATGCGGGCAGCGTCTTGGGGGTGTGCGGCGCCAACGGTGCCGGCAAATCGACGTTCGCCAAACTGCTTGCCGGTGTCGAGACCCCCACGGACGGCGAAATCACCGTTGCCGGCTATCCACACGCAGTTCGCAATGCCGCGGAGGCCGAGCAAGCGGGGGTGCTGATGATGCACCAGGAGCCCCTGATCATCGATGACTTCACCGTCGGGGAGAACGTCTGGCTCTACAAACTCCGCGAAGGCAAAGACATTCGGCCTTGGGCGACGAAAACGGACACGAACAGTGCGCAGACGAGGGAGGTCCTGCACGGCGTCGGACTCGGTCATCTGAGCACCCGCCAACTGGCAAGAGACCTCGGACCCGGTCAGCGTCAAATGCTTTCGCTCAGCCGGGCCGCCGTTGCGACGCACAAGATCATGATTCTCGACGAGACCACAGCGTCGACGAGCGAAGAGCATTTCAACGACATCCTCGAACTCGTCGATCGCGAGAAGAAGGCGGGAACGTCGATCATCTTCGTATCGCACCGACTCAACGAGGTTTTCGCGATGTGCGACCGGATCGCCGTGCTCCGCAACGGCAAGTTGGTGAAGGTGTTGAATGCCGCCGACAGCAATCCGGACGAGATAACGACCCTGATGATCGGTCAGGCGCTGAAGGCTCTGGACCGACCGCCACGGGTGCAGACCTCCAGTGCACCGGTGCTGGAGGTCCGCGACCTGGTCGGTGGTACCGCCAGAGGCGTTTCCTTCGACGTGAACCACGGTGAGATCGTCGGACTCTACGGGTTGGTCGGCAGCGGCCGATCCTCCGTTGCGCGCACGATCACAGGTCAGCGGAAGGCAGCGAGCGGGTCCATCAAACTGGACGGCACCGAAATCAGTTTGCCGACACCGGGTTCCGCGGTATCCAAACACATCGCCTACGTGACCGAGGATCGCCGACTCGAGGGTTTCGTCAAGGACTTCGACAACGGGGAGAACATGAGCCTCGTCGTCCTCCCGAAAATGTCGAGGATCGGTGTCGTCAGGCCCGCCGTCGAGCGCAAGCGTGTGCGAGAGCTGATCGGTGAGTACCAGGTCAAGGGTGGAACATCCACCTACACACGCACATTGAGCGGCGGCAATCAGCAGAAAGTGGTCGTCGCGAAATGGCTGGAGACCGATCCCGATTTCGTCGTCCTCGACGAACCGACGAAGGGCATCGACGTCGGTGCTCGCGCCAACATCTACGAGATCATTCATCGCCTTGCCGGGCGGGGAAAGGGTGTCCTGGTGGTGTCGAGCGAAGCCGAGGAACTGCTCTCGCTGTGCCACCGAATCCTGGTGATGCGCAACGGGGTCATCGCGGCCGAGTTCGACCCCGAGGAAGCCGACACCGACGACTTGATTCGCACGGCGCTGACCCACACGGACTGACATTCACAGACCCTCCCCCAAGGAGTTCGAGCTCATGACCACTACAGCGGCACAGCCTCCCGTACATCATTACGAGGAGAATTACTCACGCGGCCAAGCGTTTACGACCTGGCTCAAATCTCAATATGCCCTCTACATCTTGGTCGCCCTTTTGCTGGTCGCAACGGCGACAAAGGGTTCCATCTTCTGGGGTGGCACCAACCTCTCGAACCTCGCGCTGCAGATGTCGATCATCGGCGTCGTCGTCCTCGCGCAACTTATCGTCGTGCTCACCGGTGGCATCGACATCAGCGTCGGGTCCGCACTCGGGCTCGCAGCGGTCATCACCGCCGGCCTGTTTGGAGGTCCGAGCGTTTGGCTCGGGCTTGTCGTTGCGTTGGTCATCGGCGGGGTGGTCGGCGCCATCAACGGCGGCCTGGTCGCGTTCCGCGGTCTCGAACCGTTCATCGTCACACTCGGCATGCTCGCTCTGGCCCGCGGCCTCGTCTACGCCTACGGCAACGGCATCCCGATCATTCCGGATGCGACGTCGACCTACGCGAAGATCGGGCAGACCACCTTCATCGGTATCCCCGTGCTCGCCCTCATCTGGGTCGCCGCCGTGTTGGCAATTGGTTTCGCGCTCAACCGCACCGTCTGGGGTCGCCGCGTCTATGCGGTCGGCTCCAACAAGGAGGCGGCACGTAGCTCAGGCATTCCGGTCAAGGCGACGCTGTGGTCGGTCTACATTCTGGCCGGCCTGCTCGTCGGCCTCGGTGGCTGGATGTTCCTCTGCCGCTTCGCAACTGGTACCTCGACCGCCGGCAACCTGATGGAACTCGACGCGATCGCCGCCGTGGTGATCGGCGGAGCACGCCTCGCAGGCGGCTACGGCAAGGTGTTCGGCGCCGTCGTCGGCACCATCATCTTCGCGGTGATCGCCAACCTGCTGTCGCTGCTGAACGTGTCGACATTCCTGCAGGACGCCTTCCGTGGCGGGTTGATCCTCGTTGCGGTCACGCTGGCCACCGTGCACTTCACTCGTCGGAGGAAAGCTGCTGTCCCGACCGAACCAGTCGCGAAATAGCCGGTCCGGGCGGAGGAGAAGACCATGAAGAAGAGCATCAGGCACAGGGCACTTGCGGGTTGGGCGGTGGGCGTGGCCATAGTGCTGACCACGACTGCGTGCGGAAACATCTATCCGTCCAAGGAACCGGCCCAGACCCCGGCCGGCGGCGTGCAGTCCGACGTCGACGACGTAGTGATCGGGTTCGCGCAGCAGCAACTGCAGGCCCCGTACTTCGCAGCCATGCAGGTGAAGTCCGAAGAGATTGCCGAGGACAAAGGGTTCAAGCTCCTGTTCCAGGCAGCCAACAAGGATCCGGTCGTGCAGATGAACCAGATGCAGGCCATGATCGCGCAGGGGGCCAACGTCCTGGTGGTCAACGCCACGAGCGTCAAAGGGCAGAAGGAGATGATGACGCAGATCGCATCCAAGATCCCCGTCGTCTACATCGACACGAGCGTGCCCGGCACCGGGACCACAAGCGTTCAGTCCGACAACCTCACCATCGGTCGTGAGTCGGGCAAGATCACCGCGGAACGGTTCCTCGGCATGGGTAAGCCGAACATCAAGATGGTCATCATGACGGGTCCTGCAACCGATGAGAACGTCGGACCGAATCGCCGACAGGGCTTTCTCGACGGCCTCACCGAAGGTGGTGTGAAGTACGAGATCAAGGCAGAGCAAAGCGGCGACTATGCCCAGGACAAGGGTCAGGTCGCGGCCGAGAACATGCTTGCCGCGAACCCGGACGTCGATCTCGTTCTCGGACTGAACGATTCGATGGCGCTCGGCGCCTACAACGTGGTGAAGGACAAGGCGCAGTACAAGAACGTCTACATCGCAGCATCGGCCGACGGGCAGAAGGAGGGTGAGGCGTTGATCAAGGAGGGCGGATGCACGGGCAAGTACATCTCCACCGGGCTCAACTCACCGACGCTGGCTGCTGAGGAAGCGCTGGCGATCGCGGTCGACATCGCAACCGGCGCAAAGAAACCCTCCGACTACCCACCGCAGTCGTTCACACTCGCCGTTGAGATCGGCTGCAACAACGTGGACGAGTACTACGACCCGGACAGCATCTTCTAGCCACAGGCAGGGTGCGGGTGCCGCGCCAACGCGACACCGCGAGCAGGCTGTTGCGTGAGCATCGTGCGAGTGGATGTCTCCGCAACAGCCTGTTCGCGCGGGTGACCGAGCAGCGCCTACACGGTGACGACGAGGCGCCCGCGGATGCCGCCGCCAGCCAGTCGTTTGTGTGCATTTCCGAGCTGTTCGAGCGGGTACGTCTCCGCAACGCGCAGTGTCAGAACGCCATCGTCGACAAGCCCCGACAGCTCGGTCAGTTGCTCCTGGTCAGCTCGAATCTGGACCAGATGCACTGTCGTACCGCGTAGCGGGGCAGGTTCGAAGCCTCCGATCACCGCGGCGAACCGACAGCCACCGCGCACTGCGGCCAGTGCTGCGGGACCCAGCAGAGCAGGGTCGACGGCAGCATCGACACCACCCGGGATCAGCGCGCGCACCGACGCCGATACGTCGGACCCACGCGCCACGAACTCGGCGGCCCCCAATTCGCGCACGGTCTGCTCGTCGGCGGAGCCGGCCACCGCGATCACCTTGATCCCGCGATGCGCCGCCAACTGCACGATGTACCCACCCAACCCGCCGGCGGCGCCGGTCACCAGCAACGTGTCGCCTGCCTCCAGCGCGAGCGGGCCCAGCGCCTGCAGAGCGGTCAAACCGTTCAGCGGAATAGTCGCTGCGGCAATGGAATCCACGGACTTCGGCGCCGACGCAACGTTTCCGACGTCGAGCACAACATACTCAGCCTGAGTTCCAAGTGATACGTCGAGCAGATCGTTGATTCCGATTACTCGGTCGCCGACCGAAAACCCCTCGACACCAGGACCGATTGCATCGACGGTGCCCGCGACGTCCCAGCCGAGACCCCACTGCTCACGATTCGCCGTGAGTTGTGCGCCCCCGCCGCTGCGCACGAAAGCGTCGATCGGATTGACCGCGGACGCAACGATCACCCAACTCTTGCTGCTGAGCGTCCTTGGATGCCTTGACCGTTCGACCGGCTGCCTCGGTTTCGGAGGTTATCTTCTTCTCCACCTCACCCTGCGTGGTGGTGCCGTGCGTCTTCCATTCGACCTTGTCTCCCTTTTTGAATTCGTCCTTGCTCACGCGTGATTCCTTACCGGGTTGACTGGAAAACGTTGCGTAACGAGGTGCACCCGTCAGCGAAGAATGCAACCTCACGAAGCTACGCCGAACCACCTGCTCAGCTGACTGCGCAAACCTTCCTGATCGTCACCGACCCACGCGACGTGGCCGTCAGGACGGAGCAGTACCGCAGGAACATCGAGTTCGACGCTGCCATCGACGACGTGATCGACCCGATCCGTATAGCCGTCCACCGAAAGCAGGCCATCCCGGTCGAGCAGGAGCCCCCGACCGGCGCGCATCAGCTCGTAGAGGCGACGGCCATCGAGCTGCACATCCCGCAGCCGACGACCGAGCAGTTCGTGACCCTCCCCGAAGTCGTAGCGGACGCCGACCGCAATGATCTTCTCGGTCAGGTACTGATTCACGTCGTCGAAGTCCATCAACTCGGCAATCAACCGACGCACGGCCTGGGCCCCGGGATCGAGGGACGTCAACAACATCTGCGCCCGGGTGTTGTCCAGGACCGATTCAGCGACGGGATGCCGTTCCGCCTCGTAGCTGTCCAGCAGCCCCGCCGGTGCCCACCCGTTCACCTCGGCGGCGAGTTTCCAGCCGAGGTTGAATGCGTCCTGAATACCAAGATTGAGGCCCTGCCCACCGATCGGCGGATGGATGTGTGCCGCGTCGCCTGCGAGGAAGACGCGGCCGACCCGATAGTGCTCTGCAAGTCGAGTTGCGTCGCCGAAGCGTGACAACCAGCGTGGCGAGTGCGCGCCGAAATCGGTCCCGGCGGTCGCGCGCAACTGCTCTTTGACCTCGTCCAACGTCGGTGGGACCGAGCGGTCATCGGCGACGCCCGCGGCAGGTACAACGACGCGGTAGAGTCCGTCGCCGAGTGGCATTGCACCGCAACGAACTTGGGTCTTGCGAACCTCCTCGTTCACAGCAATTACCGTTTCCAGTGATGCTGTCAGTTCCATTTCGCCGAGCAGTGTGTCGACTCTGGTCGGCTCGCCCGGAAAGTCGACTCCGAGCAATTTGCGCACGGCGCTGCGGCCGCCGTCGGCGCCGACGAGAAAGCGCGACCGCAATTGCGTGCCGTCGCCAAGTTCGACAACGACGCCCTCGTCGTCCTGACCGATCCCGACCAATTCGTGATTGCGACGAATGTCGACGCCAACTTCGATGGCATGCTCTGCCAGAAGACGATCGGTGATCGGCTGCGGAATGCTGAGTACATAGGGATACGACGTATCCAGGCGCTCGGGTGCCGGCTTCCGGATGCCTGCGAAGAAGCCGCCGAGCGGGTACTTCTTTCCGAGCGCGAGAAACCGCTCCAGCAAACCTCGCTGATCCATTATTTCGATCGTTCGCGCGTGGATACCGAGGGAACGAACAACTTTCGTCGGCTCGGCTTCCTTGTCCACTACGAGTACCTGCACGCCCTGCAACCGCAGTTCGCAGGCAAGCATCAAGCCGGTCGGTCCACAGCCGGCAACAATTACATCGATCACAAAGCCCCCACTTGACTAGTACGTGCCTCGGCCAGCTCTGTGCATTCTGGCTACGGCAGCAGAGTCTGCAGCAAGACCCGGGTCTTGTGGCAAGCCCCCCAGTGCGATATACGTTGAAAGGGGAAGCAAATATCAGCAGTCGACGTTGTCGATCTGCGCGCGAAACGCCCTTGTAATGACGTCGACCCAGACGCTGGGATCAGTGGCCCACAGATTGTGTCCGACTCCGGATACTTCCTCGAATGTGCCATGCGGGACCAGCGCCGCAAGCTGCCGCAACGGCCAGGACGGTCGGATGTCGGTCTCCGCGGCGATGAACGTCATCGGGACAGGCGAGTCTGCAAGTCGCCGAAACAATTCAGGTTCGTGAATCCACTCGACGAACGAGGCGCTCAGCGCAGCGTGAACGGTTGGCTCCCAAACAATCTCGATGTCGGACTCGAGGTGCTGCGAGGACTCGTAGATCTGAGACCAGGTGCGGTCCTTGTGCAATCCGTGGCCGGCGATCCCGACGACGGATCGCACTCGGCCGGGATGATCCAGCGCATAACGCACTGCCAGATCCGAGCCCCAGGAATGCCCGAGCACCATCCAACTGTCGAGGCCAGCAGCGCGACGCACTGCTTCGATGTCTGAGACTGCCTGATCCAGGTCGTGTGCCCCACCTTGGGAGCGTCCGACACCTCTGGGCTCCGGATACCACGCCCGCAGCCCGCGAGGCGCGAGGTCGTCATCCTCGAGGTAGTGAACACAGCCCGGTCCGCCGGGCAGGACCACGACATCTGGACCTTTGCCGGTGACACCGACGTGCAGCAAGGTCCCGTCATCGGCTGGCAGCCTCAGCGATCGCATCCCGCCCTCTCTTGCCGGAATTGTGGGTGATTGCTCCCGGAATCCGAGAGCAATCACCCACCATCCGAACCATTCGCCCGTGCCGCGATGATTCCGGCGAGCTCGACCGGCCGTTCCTCCGGTATCCAGTGCGTCGCGTCGAGAACTTCCAATCGATAAGGCCCCGTTACGTATTCGGCTGTCAGGTCCGCACCTTTGCGCACCAGTGCACTGTCTCGGGTACTCCACACATGTGTCGTCGGAGTGCTTACCTTCTGCGCCGCGCCACCGGGGCCTGCGATCAACATCGCCCGGTACCAGTTGAGTGCGAAGGGCAGCGCTCCGGTGTCGACGACATCGCGCTTGATCCGATCGAACTGGTCGCTGTCCATCTGCGAAAACTCCAACGCACGCCGCCGCACAGCAGGTCGATTCGACGATTCGACGGCGCGAAAGGCTCGGGAGATCGCAAACTCGGGCAGCCACGGAATCTGGAACAGCGCTATGTAGAACGATCGCAAAGCCTGACTGCTGGTCACCATCGATCGTATGAACGCCATCGGGTGCGGCGCCGAAACCGAGGTCAGCGTGCGGACCAACTCCGGATGGGCGGCAGCCGTCGACCACGCGACAGCAGACCCCCAGTCGTGGCCGACCAGATGCACGGGTCCTGCACCGAGTTCGGCAATGAGCTTCGCAGCATCGCCAACCAATGCACTCATCCGATACGCAACTCGTCCGCTCGGGCGCGCCCCGGGCGAGTACCCACGCTGGGTGGGAGCGATTGTGCGGTAACCACGTTCGTGCAGATGCGGAGCGACTCGTGACCACTCTGCAGCGGTCTGAGGAAACCCGTGCAACAGCACGACCGGCGTTCCGTCGAGCGGACCTTCGTCGATCACGTCGAATGTGAAGCCGTCGTTGGTGAACGACGTCAGACGATTGCTCATACCCACCCCCTGCTGTTCGGAAAGCGTGATCTCAGTCTTCAGGTGCAGCAGCAAATTCCTTCTTGGTCTTGCGGTACCAACCCAACCCCGACACCGGCCGCTTCCACCTGCCTTGCATTTCCTTCAACGCCTCGCGGTGGGACTCGTCGCCACCCGCGACCATGTCTTTGAGGTGCTGGTCCTGCTGGTGAATGACGTCGTCGGCCTTCTCTGCACTGAACGCCGTATCGCACGGTCCGCCTAGCTGCTTGCAGGTCATCGTCTTCATCGTCCTACCTCTTCCTGGTTGGTGTGTCGTTCTGAAACAACCGTAGGTTCGGTGGTCAGGCGCGCGCTTCTCGATTCCTGATCGATTTCGGCCGCTATGACAGCACATACCCCTTCGATGCCGACCGCATCGCGAACTGCGTCTCGACGATGGTCTCGGGCCGCAGGTAGGGCGCATCGCCGTGCTTGTTGAGGTAGTAGGTGTTCGAGTTGTTGCAAGACGGGCTCATGAACACGGTGTGCTCGACCCGCTTGCGCATCTTTTTGACGAATTTGGCGGTGGCATCGGCGTCCGCCTCGATACGCGTGACGCCATCCGCGTCCGCCTTCGCGATCATGTCGACGGCGTGGCTGACGCAGATCTCGATGGTGTCGAACCACGAGAAGCCGATGACCCCGTACGGGCCGGGGGCTAGAAAGAAGTTCGGGAAACCAGGGACCGCGACACCTTCGTAGGACGCCATTCGCTCTGCGTCCCATTGCGTTTCGAGGTCGGTACCGCCAACGCCGGCGATCCGGTAGCTCAAGCCGAAGATCTTGAAGCCGGTGGCAAGGACGATCGTGTCGAGTTCCACTTCGTTGCCGTCGACCGTTCTGATACCTGTCGGAGTGATGCGCTCGATCCCGGCCGTCTCGAGAGTGACGTCGTCACGTTCGAACGCCGAGAAGTAGGTATTCGACATCGACGGCCGCTTGCAGCCGAAACCATATGTGGGCGTGAGCTTCTCGCGCAGTTCCGGATCCTTGACCTGCGACCTCAGATACGCCTTGGCCAGTTCGGCGACGGCTTTGGTGACGTACGGCAAGCGCTTGTTGTGAGTTACCGCAACGGTTTCGGCGACCGCGGTCGTAGAGGACACGATGGACCGCACGATCCGCTGCGACAGGGGAACCGTCTCGAAGACCTTCTGCAAGGCGCCGGGAATCGCGAAGTTGACCTTGGGCATCACCCAGATCGGCGTGCGCTGGTACACGGTCAGGTGTGCGGTCTCCGGTGCGATCGTCGGAATGACCTGCAGCGCAGAGGCTCCGGTACCGATGACGGCAACGCGCTTACCCGCGACCGAATACGAATGGTCCCAGCGTTGGGTCGCCATCATCTTGCCTTCGAAGTCGTCGATCCCAGGGATCTCCGGACGCGATGGAATGCTCAGCGCACCGTGGCAGGAGATGACGAACCGCGCGACGAACCGCGACCCGTCCGCTGCCTCGACTGTCCATTCACGAGCGTCCTCGTCATAGGCGGCAGAGACCACCTCCGTCCCGAACCTGATCTTCTGCCGCAACTCTAAACGGTCTGCGACCTCGCGGGCGTAGGCGAAAAGTTCGCCACCCGGCGCGAATGCCGAGGACCAGCGGGCATTCGGCTGGTGACCGTAGGAGTAGTGCACCGCCGGGATATCGGCTTCGACGCCAGGATAGGTGTTTTCGCGCGATGTTCCGCCGACCTCGTCGCCGCGGTCGAGGATGACGAAATCGTCGATTCCTTTGGCTGACAGCTTGATTCCAGCACCAAGACCCCCGAAACCTGCGCCGACGATAATCACATGGTGGCGCTCGAGGGCCGGTGTCTGGGCAGCAGAGCCATTCGTCATAGTGTGAAGAATAGTCACACTAATTCGACGGTAGACGCGAAGTAGCCAACTTGGCTCGTCCGCCGGGCGCTATGTTGGCGCGCCGAACATCCTGGTCGTAGTGAGCAAGCACGCGCCGATCCATGACACGCCGCCACAGCGGCGGAACCGCCGCGAGCACGATCATGGTTGCGTAACCGGCCGGCAACTGCGGCGCTTCCTCGCTACTCCGCAACGTCTGGTAGCGACGTCCGGGGTTGGCGTGATGATCGCTGTGGCGTTGCAGATGGAAAAGGAACACGTTGGTCGCCAACCGATCGCTGTTCCAACTGTGTCGCGGTGAACATGGCTCGTAACCACCACGAGGCAACCGTTGCCGAAGTAGTCCATAATGTTCGACGTAGTTCACGGTTTCGAGTAGGCAGAAGCCGACGACAGCTTGCACGACGAGGTACGGCGCGATCCGCCAGCCGAAAACACCGAGTACGACGCCGAACAGCACGATACTCATCGCCCACGCCTGCAGCAGGTTGTTGTCCAGAGACCACCATCGTAAACCCCTGCGACGCAATCGATCCCGTTCCAGCCTGAGCGCCGACCGCAAACCACCGATAACGCTGCGCGGAAGGAATCGCCACAGACTTTCCCCGAAGCGGGCGCTCGCTGGGTCCTCGGGCGTGGCTACCCGCGCATGGTGGCCTTTGTTGTGTTCGACGTAGAAGTGGCCGTAACAGGACTGCGCGAGTGCGATTTTCGACAACCAGCGCTCCAACCGATCGCTGCGGTGGCCGAGTTCGTGTGCGGCGTTGATCCCGATGCCACAGCCGACTCCGACGGTGACCGCAAGTCCGATCTTGTCGACCAGGGCCAATGCATCGGACGACCACAGGTAGCAGGCGACGACCAACGCGACAACCTGAACCGGCAGGAACGCGTAGGTACACCAGCGGTAGTAACGATCGTTGGAGAGTTGCTTGTAGGCCTCGTCCGGCGGGTTGACACCGTCCTCACCGACGAGGGCGTCGACCAGCGGTATTGCGACGAACACGATGATCGGGCCGATCCACCACAGAACTTCGAGGCCGGTCCACAGCACAAGTTGTGATGGCAACAGACTGCAGGCCGGCGCGATCAGACCGAGCGTCCACAGGTAGCGTTTTCGATCACGCCAGTGAACCTTTGCAGCGCAATCTTTTTCGATGATGGCACGCATGATGGGAGACATGGCTCCGACCCCAAACTGATCCGGTCCCGACCCGAACTTCGATACCTGCTAATCGCATCCCCGCAATACCCGTTAGCCATGACAGCGTTTCGTGACCAATCCGATAGGTTCGGGTTCACACGCCCTCAGTGCTGTAGGCGATAGTGCCCACCGAATCGGGTCGCCATCTCAGCGACGTAGTCGACTATGCGATCGCAATCGACGGCAATCGCGTCCGATTGCCATTCCCTGAGCAGTTCGACGAACCCGCCGACGCCGACGATCGCGTCCATCCGCAACGCCAGTTCATCGACACCCTGCCGTAGCCGCGGCCTCGCAGCGGAGGTGACGAGGTCGATTGCTCGGTGAAACGAGCGTTGGCGTTCGCTCTCCAGGATCGGGCTGCCCTCGTTACGGCTCAACAAGATCTTCGCTTGTGCGGGATGGGAAACGATGTGGTCGACGAGGACCCTGGTCGCGGTGCGAGTCAGGTCTTCCCACGAAGTGCCGGGACCGCTCTTTTCGGCGTAGGCGACAGCGACTGTTGCGAGTACCTCGCCTTCGATGTGCTGCCATACCGCGGTGAGCAAGCCGTCCCGATCCCCGAACTCCTTGTAGAAGTACCGATCGCTCAGCGCTGCTTCGGCGCAGACGCGGCGCATGGTTACCGCCGCCCAACCATGCTGACTCCAGATCTCGATGGCGACGGAGAGCATTCGGTCAAGCCTGTCGGCGCGGCGTTCTTCGGTGGTGCGACCTCCCCACACGCCGTTGCGTTGCATTCCTACATCTTGACAATATCCCTGGCTGGACACAAACTGACGGCATACGCCTACAGTTACGGCGGCTGCCATCACTCAGTAGAGGATGCATCACATGACCATCACCTCGAAGGTCGATCAGGATTCACCGCGAAGTCGTCGCGGGTCTGACGCACAGACGACAACCACGACAACCCGACCCTCCATGCGGCCCGCACACCGCCTTGCCCGACTAGGCATGACGAAAGACTCTGCAGTGGTCGGGCTGAGCTATCGACGCGGTTGGCTGGACAAGATCAAAGACCACGACATCTCCCGCTTCCGGACCGGAACACGGAGTTACGTGACCCTCACCCACCCCGAGTACGTCGACCACGTCCTGCACGCGGGTCGCCTGAACTATCACAAGTCCTACGAGTACGAGCTACTGCGCGCGCTGCTCGGGGTGAGCCTGTTCACCGACGAGGAAGAGTCGTGGCAGCGCTACCGAACGATGCTGTCGCCGATGTTCTCGAAGCGTCATCTCAACGGACTCGTCGATCTGATGATCGAGCCGATCGACGCGCTGTCGGACGAACTCGGCGAGAAGTCCGGTCGCGTCGAAATCGACATGGTGCGCGAGATGGTCGAACTCACTCTCAACGTCGTCGGAAATGCCTTGTTCAGTCAGCAATTCGGCCCGATCGCAAAGGGAATGGGTCCGATGGTCACGGGAGGACTCCGCTTCGGGGAGAAACTCCTGCGCGTATTTATGATCTCTGCGCCACCGAAAGTGGTGTGGCGCGCGACATCCCGCCTTGCCTACACTCCACTGCCGCTCCCACCACCCTTTCGCGACATCCAGAAGATCGTCAAGCTCATCGACGGTTCGGTATGGACGATCATCAACGAACGGCGAGCACACCCGATCGATACGCCGGACCTGCTCAACCATCTCCTCGGCGCCGCCGACGATCAAGGCGGGCTGCCGATGAAAAGGGTTAGGGACGAAGCGATCACACTGATGCTGGCCGGCCACGAGACGACGGCGAACGCCCTGTCATGGATGTGGTATCTCCTCGCCCTGCATCCCGACGCACGAAACACGATGCTCGACGAAGTCGACTCGGTTCTTCAGGGCCGCGCACCCACTGCCGACGACCTACCGCGACTGCCCTGGACAACCGCAGTTTTTCTGGAGGCGATGCGGTACTTCTCCCCTGCTTGGGTCATTCCCCGCGTTGCCGTTCGCGACGACGTCATCGGCACCCATCACATCAAGAAGGGCACCACCGTCATCATTCCCGCGCACCTCGTGCACCACGACGCGCGCTGGTGGCCGAACCCCGAGGAGTTCGATCCGTCACGGTTCCTGCCGGGCGCGGGTAAGGACCGTCCACGCTCGGCCTACCTACCTTTCGGTGGCGGCAGGCGGGTCTGCATCGGCCAAAGCTTTGCGACGATGGAATCGGTACTGATCATCGCAATACTCAGCCAGCGTTATGTTTTCGACCTTGTGCCAGGCCATCCGGTCGACCCGGAGGCGACGCTGACGCTCCGACCGCGGCACGGGTTGAAGATGATCGTGCGTCGACGCGGGATCACATCATGAACCGGATCGACCCGCGGGGCGCGGTGGTCGTCGTCACCGGCGCAGGCAGTGGAATAGGTGCTGCCATCGCCGATCGATACGCCGGACTCGGTGCGGTCGTCGTTGCGACCGATATCGACGAGTCGACGGCGAAAGCCACCGCGGAGGCCTGCAGACAACGTGGCGCGGAAGCGACCTCCTACCAGTGTGATGTTGCCAATTCCGATGCAGTAACCGAACTGTCTCAACAAATTTCGGTCGACGTCGGCAAAGTGGACATCCTTGTCAACAATGCGGGCGTCGGGGTTGGTGGCCCCTTCCTCGACACCACGGTCGACGACTGGGTGTGGCTGAGGTCGATCAACATCGACGGCGTCGTCCACGGGTGCCGGACATTCGGACGCGACATGACGGACAGTCGCCGCGGGCACATCGTGAATATCGCGTCCGGCGCCGCCTACCTGCCCAACCGCCGCCTCGCCGGGTACTGCGCGTCCAAGGCGGCGGTGGTCATGTTGTCGCGCTGTCTTCGAGCCGACTGGGCCAACCTCGACGTCGGGGTATCCGTAGTCTGTCCGGGCGTGATCAACACACCGATACTGCAGAACACCCGACTGCGTGGGAGCGCGGTGCAGGAAAAAGAGCTACTGGCCAAAGCATTTCGCGTCAGCCACCGGCCCGAGTCGGTCGCGAAAGCAGTCACCCAGGCCGTTCGGTACAACCGTGAGCTGGTGTCGGTGGGAATCGAAACACAGCTCGGATACCACGCCATGCGATTGCTCCCCCAGCTCAACTCGTTGGTGGCTCGGGCATGACCATTACCAGCCCGCACAAGAGGAAAGACACCCTCACAGCAAAAGTAGCTTCGGTTGGCGGTGTGCAGACCCGCGTCCTGGAAGGTCCGGGATCGGGTCCGACTGTGCTGCTCCTGCATGGTTTTTCCGATTCCGCCGACGGTTGGCGAGACGTGCTGGGTGAGTTGGCGAAGTCAGGCCACCATGGGGTTGCAGTCGACCTGCCGCACTTCGGCCGTGCCGGTCGCCCGAGGTCGAGTTCGGTCCTCGCGGCCTTGGACGAATTCGTCGAGGCTGCTGCCCGCGAATACGACACAGGGCAGGGAGTAGTCCTCGTCGGCAACTCGATCGGGGGCTTGGCGGCGCTGCGTGCGGCTCGAAGAACCGATCTACCGATCGTGTCGGTGCTCGCCATCGGTCCCGCGGGACTCATCGTCCCGTGGTGGATGACGGCGTTGACTCGAACGCGTCCCCTCTTGGATCGTGTTCTTACGCTACCGTCGCCGGCGCTGGTGCACGGTACGGTCGCCGGTCCTGCCATCATGGGCAACCTCTTCGCTCGCGCTGTCGCGTCAGGTCACTTGTCCGCCAGAGCAAAGTCTCGGTACGCCTCGCATTGGGGACCGGGAGATCTGCGAAGACAACTGGTACTCGGTGGTCAGACGCTTGCAGAACTCGCCGATCCACATGCTCTCGACAACGCCGAGTTCCAGATGCCGGTGACGCTGGCCTGGGGTGACAAGGATTGGATTTGCTCCCCCCGGGCTGGGGCACGGCTGCAACAACTACATCCCGACGTCCGCCTCCGATCGATCGCCGGCTCGGGTCACTGCCCTCAGTACGACAACCCGAACGTCGTCGCCGATCTGATCAGGAAGTGCACGGGTCCTACCACCGACTCGACCCAAGCAACCGACAACAAGGGGACAACGCCATGACGGCCGCTTCGCCGAACACAGACAGGTCTGCCCATCACGAGGTCGTGATCATCGGCGGAGGCTTCTCCGGTATCGGCTTCGCAATCAAGCTACGCCAAGCCGGTTTCGAGGACTTCCTGATCATCGACGACGCGGACGCGCCCGGCGGTACGTGGCATTGGAACACCTACCCCGGTGTGGCGGTTGATATCCCGTCCTTCAGCTACCAGTTCTCGTTCGAGAAGCGCAAGGACTGGTCACGCTCGTACGCACCGGGTAGAGAACTCAAGCAGTACGCGGAGCAGTGCGTCGCCAAGTACGGTTTGGCACAGTTCTTCAGATTCGAGACGACCGTTGTGACCGCCGACTGGGACGGCCACGGCGGTCTCTGGCCGTTGGTCACCTCGACCGGCGACGAACTGACTGCACGCCACCTCGTCAACGCCTCCGGCGTGCTGACGCGTCCCAACACACCGGACATCCGAGGCGTCGACGATTTCGCCGGCCACACGATGCATACGGCGCGCTGGGACCACTCCCTGGATCTTCGCGGCAAGCGGGTCGCCGTTATCGGCACCGGCGCGTCCGCAGTCCAGATCATTCCCGCGATCGCGCCCGAGGTCGATCAGCTGACCGTGTATCAGCGGACGCCGATCTGGTGCATGCCCAAACCGGACATCGCACTGTCGCGGCCGATGCAGTGGGCACTTGGCCGCATTCCTGGCAGCCAGACCGTTGCCCGACTCGCGAGTCAGGCATTCGTCGAAATCACGTTCCCCGTCGCCGCACACTACGAAGGGATCCTGCATTTTCGTCCCGCCGCCGAGAAGGCCGCACGTGCCTACGTCAGATCGCAGGTCACCGATCCGGAGACCCGCGAAAAGCTCACTCCTCGTTACGGTCTCGGCTGCAAGCGGCCAAGCTTTCACAACAGCTACCTGTCCACGTTCAACCGCGACAATGTAGTACTCGAAACGAGTCCGATCACACACATCAGCGCCGACGCGGTCCATAGCGCCGAAGGCTGCGCAAGGGAAATCGATGTCCTGATCCTTGCGACAGGCTTCAAGGTGATGGATCCGGACAACATGCCGACCTACACCTTGCGTGGCGTCGACGGACTCGACCTCACCGACTGATGGAACGAGCATCGGCTCCAAGCCTACGAAGGCATCTCCGTACCCGGATTTCCCAACTACTTCACCATCTTCGGGCCCTACGGCTACAACGGCTCCTCCTACTTCGCGCTCATCGAGGCCCAGACTGCACACATCATCCGGGTTCTCGAGCACGCCAGAAAGGAGCGCGCGGCCTATGTCGAAGTGACTCAGGCCGCGAACGATCGCTTCTTCGCAGAGATGCTCCGACGGCGCGGCAACCAAATCTTCTGGCAGGACAGCTGCGCCAACGCGAACAGCTACTACTTCGACAAGAACGGCGACGTACCCCTGCGCCCGACTACAACCATCGAATCGGCAATTCGTAGTAGGCGATTCAAGATGTCGGATTACAGCTTCGGGTAGGCGGCTGCGCCGCTCGTGCGTCCTTTCGGCGGGCCCGACCTCCGAAAGTGCTCACGAGGGGCGGAGCGCCCCGAGGCGTACGGTCGGAAATATGCCTATTGCAACGAATGCATTTGCCCACGTCCGACTGACCGTGACGGATATCGAAAAGTCCCGAGCGTTCTACGACGACATCTTCGCGCTGCCGGTCGCGTTCGAGCTACCGGCCGATGCGGACGACGCCACTCGCGAGCAGCTGTCTTTCCTGTTCGGCGGCGTGATCTACAAGCTGGGTGATTCGTTGCTCGGATTACGTCCGGTGTCCAAGGACGGGTTCGACGAGGACCGTACCGGGCTCGACCACCTCAGCTTCGCCGTCGCGGACAAGGCCGCACTCGACGATGCCGCGAAGTTGCTCGACGACGAGGGAATCGAGCATGACGGCGTCAAGGATATCGGTGCGGGATACATTCTGGAGTTCCGCGATCCGGACAACATCGCTCTCGAACTCTTCTCCCCCAAAGCGTAAGCCGGAGCGCTGATTCACCGACGAGTGTCCGCGTGCCGAGCAGCATCCGCGCTCGCGACGAGGATGTCCATTTCCTGCGGACGTCCGTAGTAGAAGCCTTGTGCCAGAGTGAATCCCAGCGGCTCCAGGACGGCTGCCTGCTCGTCGTTCTCGACACCTTCGATGATGACCGGCAGGCCGAGCTTCTCGCTCAGCTTCGCGATCACGCTCAGCAGCGGCGGCGGCGGCGAATCTGCTTGGACTGCAGCGACAAACGAGGCATCCAACTTGAGTATGTCGGTCGGCAGCGACGCGAGTCTGCTCAGCGACGAATAGCCTGTGCCGAAATCGTCTATTGCGATTCGGACGCCCTGCGCGCGTAGCTCCGTCAAGTTCGCGTAGGTAGTTCTGGCATCGAGATCGAGGACGCTCTCGGTTACCTCCCAGCACCAATTGTGCACTCGGCCATCCGGTTTTCTGCAGCACCTCGTTCACGCTTCGCACATAGTCGGCGCGAATCAGTTCGAGGCCGGATACGTTGACGCTCAACATCAATGCACGATCGGTGCACATGCGCTGCAACACCACAGCCTGCCTGCAGGCAGTTGCGAGTACCTGCCGACCCAGGCTCGAGATAAGTTCGTATTCTTCGGCAACTCGAATGATTTCCGCTGGGGTTACGCCTTTTTGGGTCGCGGAGCACCAACGCAGCAAGGCTTCGAAACCTATGACGGAAGCACCGGCGTCGACGGCGACGATCGGCTGGAAGGCGACGTTCAGTCTGTCGTTTTCGATGGCTTCGACCAATTCTGCTGCAAGCAAGGGTTGGTGTGACGTCTCGACGACGGATCGATTGCGTCCGGCCTCCTTCGCGCGATACAGGCCGACGTCTGCTCGGCTGACCATAAACGATGCGGACTCGCCGAGATGCCAGGCTGTGATGCCGGCCGAACATCCCACCGATATCGCGTTACGCATGCTTTCGGCGACGCGTACCGCATCGCGTTCGCAGCATCCGGGAAGCAGCAACGTGAATTCGTCGCCTCCGATTCGGGCAAGTATTGCGTTGGTGCCCAACATCTTTCGCCACGTATCGGCCACTTCCTGCAGGGCGACGTCGCCGGCGGCATGACCACTTTCGTCGTTGATGTCCTTGAACCGATCGAGATCGACGAGTATCAGAGCGAGAGCGGTTCGACTCTTCGTCGCGCGGGCGATTTCGAGTTCCAACTGTCGGGCGAACCCGCGCCTGTTCAATAGCCCGGTCAGTGGATCGACGTCGGCTTCCGACGCCACACGCATCAGCACGCCGACAACGAAAAACACGGCGATGACCACCCCTGAGGTCACCAGACCAGCCCACCATTGCAATCCGGGCCGAAGGCCCAGCGTCGTCATACAACACACGACACCGATCACCGTATTCGCCGACGCGGCCGGCCACGACAGAAAGAAAGCCCCGGTGCACGTGACGGTCACGAAGAAGCCCGCGACGCCGATCGCCGCAATGTTGCTCGTCGACTCCCAGACCCCAGCGGCGACAAACGGCGTCGGCGAGAAGAGCAACCATTGCTGTTGTCTGACGGGGATACGATCACCGAGCGCCAGGATCACGATTCCCATAAACAGACACGCGGCGGCGAGCAGGCCGCAGACAAGTCGGCTGCCTCGCATGTCGACGGGCATGACAGCTGTCTGAGCCAAGCCGAACACGCCGCCGAAGGTGAAGAACGCACCTGTTGTGCGTGCCATGACCGCCGGGCTTACGACGCCGGGGGCGCGGGTGCCGCGTAGGCGCAGCCAGCCACCGATTCCGTTCACATCACCGATTCGTGCTCCAAGTCCTCGGCCCCGACCAGGGTGGGACCCCCTGCATCGAGGGTATCCGAGGGCTCTCGTTTCAGGGGACAAGTCCGCCCAAGTCGGTCAGCGCGGCCTCAGGCGAAGCTCAGTCTCGTTCCCCGTATTCGTCGAACCAGTGCGCCAATTTGCCACGTCGGCTCACCGCGCGGAGTCGACGTTCCGCCACTTCCCGAGTCTTGCTCGTGGTGACGATCAGCAGCTCGTCACCGACCTCGATGCGAGTGTCCGGCTGTGGGACGAACGTGTGACCCTCGCGAATGATCAGGGTGATGACGCTCGGGTCTGGCAGCCGCAGTTCGAGAACCGAGACATCGTGCAGGCGTGACTTGGGCAGAACTGTCATCGTCAACAGTTCGGCTTCCAACACGTCCAGTGGCGCTGATTCGACCTGGATCTCGCGTGTGGAGTCGCGACGGATCAGGCCCATTCGGTGAGCGACGGGCCGCAGGCTCGGGCCCTGGATCAGGGTGAAGACCACGACGAGAATGAAGACGATGTTGAGCAGGCGGCCAGCGTCCGGTACACCTTCCACGATCGGGTACGTGGCGAGGACGATCGGGACCGCTCCACGCAGCCCAGCCCATGACAGAAAGACCTGCTCCTGCCACGGCACCCGGAATCCGGCCAGCGAGATCACAACGGACAGCGGTCGGCCGACGAGCAGCAGGATGATTCCGACGACGATGGCAGGCACAAGCTCGTCGATCAGTTCGCTCGGCGAAACCAGCAATCCGAGTAGGACGAACAAGCCGATCTGGGCGAGCCAGCCAAGACCTTCCGCGAACGAGCGGTTCGCAGCACGATGCGGCAGCCCGGAGTTCGCGAGGACTACCGCAGCGAGATAAGCGGCGAGAAACCCGCTGGCATCGATGCTGCCCGCAGCGGCGAAGGACACCATGCCGAGCCCGAAGGTTGCGAGTGGATAGAGACCGGACGCCGGTAAGGCAATGCGGCGCAGTGCAATTGCACCGATATACCCGCCTACCAAACCAATTGCGGCACCGACTGCCAAATCGTAGATCAACTCGGCGAGCGCACTCGGCGGCGAGACGGCCATCGGCGTTGCACTGAATATCAAGACGAGTATGACCGCGGGGGCATCGTTGAAACCCGACTCCGCTTCGAGCAGTCCTGCGACTCGCCTCGGCAGCGGCAGCACGCGGAGAACCGAGAACACGGCGGCAGCGTCTGTCGAGGATACGATCGCGCCGAGCAGCAGCGCAAGCTGCCAGTCGATTCCGAGCAGTAGGTGCGCGCCCGCGGCGGCGACGAGAGTACTGACCCCCACCCCGACAGTTGCCAGCACTCCGGCGGGCCCAAGCACGTTGCGGATGTCGCCGAACCGCGTCGTAAGTCCACCTTCGACAAGGATGACGGCCAACGCGATGGTTCCGAGATCCCTGGCAAGCTGGACGTCGTCGAACTGCATGCCGATGCCATCTTCTCCGAGGGCAACGCCGACCGCCAGGAAAAGCAGCAGACTCGGCAACCCGACTCGAGTCGCCAGCCGAGTGGCGACGATGCTCGCGAGCAGCACCAATCCACCGGCGAGCAACGCGAGGTAGAGCTGCTGCAACGTCATTTCGACCCCGTTCGAGCCATCGAAGAGATGTGGCTCCGCCAAGTAAATCAGTAGGAACGCCAACGGTGACCACGCAGCCGAGCTAGTCGGCTCGAGCGGATGGGCCATGATGTGTCTGTGCACCGTCGACGGTGCGGCGAGGAGGCCGATGATGCGCATCGGGATTGCGGGGGCCGGCGCGGTCGGTCGGTCCGTCGCGCAGGAACTGCTCGACGCGGGCCACAAGGTCCTGCTCATCGAGATCGCACCTCGCCGCTACGAGCCACACACCGTTCCCGCTGCCGATTGGCTGCTCGCCGACGCATGCGAGCTCGCGTCACTCGAAGAGTGCGGGATGGAACTGTGCGATGTGATGATCGCAGCGACCGGTGATGACAAGGTGAACCTCGCCGCGGCTCTGCTTGCGAAGACCGAGTTCGGGGTGAACAGGGTCGTAGCCCGAGTCAACGAGGCCGACAACCAATGGCTGTTCACCGAGGCGTGGGGCGTCGACGTAGCGGTCTCGACGCCGGTCGCGATGGTCGCCGGAGTGGAGGGTGCCATCGATGTCGGGCATCTCATCAGGTTGCGCGGACTCGGCAAGGCGAAGGCGAATCTCGCCAAATTGACCTTGCCCGTTGACAGTCCGATCGTCGGGCTGCAGGTGCGAGAGTTGGTACTACCCGAGAACACCGCGTTGGTTACCGTGCTCCGTGGTACCGAGATCATTCTTCCAACGCCCGACGACGTGCTGGAACCCGGCGACGAACTGCTGTTCGTCGCCGACAGTGCGGGCGAGGCTCACATCAGAGCGGTCATCGACTGGACGCCCGCCTGAGCTGTCGGTACTCGCTACTGATCGAACGCGATCTCGACCCGCTCGCTGACGGGCACCGCCTGGCACGCGAGTGTCAGTCCGAGCGCCAGATCGGCATCGACGAGGGTGTCGTTCTTGCGCATTCGCACCTCACCCGATCGCACGGTGCATGCGCACGCGCTGCACTCCCCCGCCCGGCACGAGTACGGCGCGTCGACACCTTTTCCGAGCAACACGTCGAGCAGCGGAGTGTCGCGCGGCCACTCGATGTCGATGCTGCGGCCGTCGATCTCGACCGTCGCCACCGCCGTAGGGGTTGTGGTCGAGGCGGTTGTGCACGAGTCGGCGACGACGATGTCGGCGAACGGATCACCGGTCAGCGACAGGAACTTCTCGATGTGGACATGCTTGTCAGGCGTCCCGATCACCTGCAGCGCAGCGCGGCAGACCGCCATAAACAACGTCGGGCCACAGACGAACGTGTCGTATCGCTCGCACAGAACCAACAACTCGGCGAGATCGTCGACGGTCGGCAGACCACGCTCCGATTCGAGCCAGTGCACCACCTGAAACCGATCGGGGAACTCGACGATCATCTCGGCAATCTCGGCACCGAAGATCACCGATTCGACTCCGACGTTCGCGTAAACCAGATACACGTTGCCTGCTCCTGCGAGCAACGCCGACTTGGCGATCGACATGATCGGCGTGATGCCACTGCCTGCCGCGAGAAGCAGCAGATCTGCATCGAGCGTCTCCGGTACGAAGACCCCCGACGGCGTGAGCACCCGCAGTCGGGTACCGACAGAGACGTTGTCGCACAACCAGTTCGAGCCGTAGCCATCGATCGTCCGCTTGACGGTGACGACGAGTTCGTCGTCGAGGTGTGGCGAGCTCGACAGCGAGTAGCACCGTGCGACCGAGCCGGTTCGATCGCTCGGAATCTCCACCGTCAGAAACTGTCCCGGGTGATATCGGAAGCGCTCGACGAGTTCGTCCGGAACGGCGAAGACCAACGATGCGGCCTCGTCGGTCTCCTTGATCACCTCGACCACTTCCAGCGTGTGCACACGACTCGACATGACAGGCCGCTACAGCTCGAATCCGAGGCGTCCCGCTGCGCGTCGGCCGATCCGGTACAGCGGCACCCCGAGATCCTCGTACCGTGGACCGACAACGCGTGGGATCAGATCGAAACCACGCGCATCGGCACCGATCAGAACCCGTGCCTTGTTCTTCTCCACCCCCTTTAGGATGATTCGAGCCGCCGCTTCGGGGCTGGTCAACGCGATCATCTGGAACCCGCGACGAATATCTTCGGTGTCGACACCTTCCGGAATGCCACGCGCATTCACCGCGATGTTCGTCTTGATGCCGCCGGGATGCACACACGTGACTCCGACCGGGTGCCGTGCGATCTTCAGTTCCTGCCGCAATGCTTCGGTGAAGCCACGGACCGCGAACTTCGCTGCGTTGTAGGCACTTTGCGACGGTATGCCGATGAGCCCGAAGACGGACGAGACATTGACGATGTGCCCGTCACCGGAATCGATGAGGTCGGGCAGAAACGCCTTCGTGCCATGCGCGACGCCCCAGAAGTTGATGTTCATCAACCAGTCGAAGTCCTCCCACGACATGTCGACGACATCCGCGTTCAAAGCAACACCCGCGTTGTTGAACACCAGATTCACTCTGCCGAATTCACCGCGAACATCACTTGCATGCGCATGAACCGCCGCACGGTTCGCAACGTCGAGCTCGAACGGAATTGCTTTGGCCCCCAACTTCTCACAGCGACCAGCGGTATCAGCCACGGCGGCGGTGTCGACATCGGACAAAGCGAGTTCGGCACCTCGTTCGGCCAGGTTCAGCGCGAGACTGCGCCCGATGCCCGACCCTGCGCCAGTAATCACTGCAACCTTGTTCTTGAAGTTCTTCATGTTGCTCTGTCCTTTACGCGTTGACGGGAAGAGTGTCGGGGAAGGTTTGCGGCGGATAGTCCGCGGCCGGGACGGTCGGCCGCACTGCCGGCGCAGGCTGCCGACCGATCAACTCGTACTCCGAGACGTCAACCCGACGGGTCTGCAACCAGTACTGCCACGTGAAGCCGGCCCAGAGTGTCCTGTTGTTGCCGTGTTCGTCGAGATACCAACTCTCGCAACCACCGGTGTTCCACACCGAACCCGCGAGGTTGCTCTGCAACTTCTCGTTGAACCGGTCTTGGGCCTCTCTGCGCGGTGCGATTGCTGCAACTCCGTTCGCTTCGACCAACTTCATCGCCTCGATCACGTAGTGAATCTGCGACTCGATCATGAACACGATCGAGTTGTGGCCGAGACCGGTGTTGGGTCCGAGCAGGAAGAACGCGTTCGGCACGCCCGCGACCGTGATGCCGCGATGTGCCTGCACACCCTCCTGGGTCCACCGGTCGGTCAGGTCTTCGCCGTCACGGCCTTTGATACTCAGGTTGGTGAACGAGTCGATCACGTGAAAGCCGGTGCCGTAGATGATCGCGTCGACCTTGTGTTCGACGCCGTCCTTGGTGACGATGCCGTCGGCGGTGACCCGTTCGATGGCGTCGGTGACAAGTTCGGTCTTCGGATTCTCGATGGCCCGGTAGTAGGTGTTGGAGCCGAGAAGTCGCTTGCACCCCGCCCGGTAGTCCGGCGTGAGCTTTTCTTGCACAACAGGATCCGAGATCTGACGCCTGATGTGCCGCTTACCGATCCACTCGACTCCCTTGAGCAGTCCGGGTCGCCTGTTCATCGCGTAGGCGCCTGATTCCGCGCTCCAATAGATCCCGTTCCGCAGTGCGAACCGCAGGCCGGGTACACGTCGTAGCGCCCGCTGGAAGCCTGCGGGAAAGTCGACGTTGGACCGCGGAAGTACCCAGGGTGCGGTGCGTTGGAACAGGGTCAGCGCCCCGACGCGGTCGACGATCTCCGGTACGAACTGGATTGCGCTGGCGCCTGTTCCGATGACGGCGACACGTTTGCCGGTCAGGTCGAAGTCGTGATTCCACTGCGCGGAATGGAACGCGGCGCCGGTGAACTCCTCGATACCGTCCAGGGCCGGGATGCTCGGGACGTGCAGTGCGCCGATCGCCGAGACGACGAACTGCGCGACGTACTCTTGGCCGTCGGAAGCGAATGCATGCCAACGATTTTCGGACTCGTCCCAGTAGCCACGTGTCATGTTCTGACCGAACCTGATGTGCGGCCGCAGGTTGTACTTGTCGGCGACCTCCTTGAGATAGTCGAAGATTTCCGGCTGCTTGGAGAACAGCTGCGACCAGTTGTCGCGCGGTTCGAACGAGTACGAATACAGGTGGGTCGGGACGTCGCACGCTGCGCCCGGGTAGGTGTTGTCGCGCCAGGTTCCGCCGACCTCCGACGCCTTTTCCAAAATGATGTAATCGTCGATACCGGACTTCTGCAGGGAGATTCCCATACCGAGTCCGGAAAATCCGCTGCCGATGATGAGCACTCTGGCGTGTATCGGCGGGGAGCTTTCCAGTTGTGCTGCTGCCTTTTTGGTGCGGCGAGAAGGTTTCGATTGCGTCACGATGCTTTCCTGTTGCGGTCGAGTTCGGCGAGAATGTCTTGCGGCACAGAGCGAGACAGTTTGAAGATGCGACGGGTGACCGCACCGTCCAACATGCCGACCTCATGGCCGAATCGCAGCAGCGGTTCGCCTGCGAAAGTTGCGTTTACACGGTAGTTCGGGGAGGTCATCGCTGCGAGGAAGCCTTCCAACGGACTGATCCCCACGGATCGGTAGACCAAAGGATTCACCAGCACCGGATAGACACCGAGCACCATCACCGCGAACACCAAGCGGTGGAAAGCATTCGACGCCTTGCCGCGTGCGTCGATGGCTCGGACCAACTCTTCGCGGGCATAGGTGATGTGCCGCGCCTCTTCCAAAACGTGAATCTTCATCAACTGCCGCATATGCGGTTGCAGTTCGGGATCGTTCATCGCCTCGCGCTGCAGCCTGTCCAGCAATTCTTCGATGAGAAGTGTTCCCGCGAAAGACGACGGTCCGATCGGAATGAGACCGGCGAGACGGAGAAACTTGCGCGCTCCCTTCGGCATCAGATACGGCTTGACCCCGGTGATGTTCACAAGCCGGCTGAACATCGTGGAATGTCTTGTTTCCTCACCGATTTCGGCAAGTGCGTACCGAGCGTGGTCATCGGCAAGGCTGCCGCTTTCCAGGATTCCACGCAGGAGCATCGTCGAAAGTCCCGATTCGGCGTAGATGCCGAAGCTCAGCACACTCGCGGCCTCGTGTTTGCCGAGTTCGTTGCGCTGCTCCTTAGTCAGCTTGTCCCACAGCTTCGTTCCGTAGAGCGACTGCCTGTGCTCGGGCATCCATTTTTTGTCCGGATCGATCGGGGCGTCCCAGTCGATGTCGAGTTCACCGTCGTAGGAGCGGTCCGCGGTCGACCGCAGCAGTCGCTGTGCCGTCTTCTGTCGATCGCCAACGGTCCTGCGCCGCACCGTCGATGCTCCTGCGGTGGTGACCGCAGGTGTTCGTCTCTTCGTCGATTCGATCGTCATGGCAGTCCCTTCCTCGTTGATCCATCTGCGTCGTTGCTTATCTCGAACCCTGCTTATCTCGAACCCTGCTCGACTCGGCCCAGCCGCATGACCGCTGCGGCGACAGGACCGTCGAGAACTCGTTCTTCGCGGGCGAACCGACGAAAAGATGCGGTTGCGCGCTGAGCGTTCTTTCCGTAGTTGGCACTGGCGAACGCCGCCAATGCGCCACGGAGTGGGGCAATCCCGACCGATCTGTACGCAGCCGGGTTCACGACGGCGGCGTAACACATAGCGGTGACAGCTGCGAGAGCCCAACGATGCAGCGCGTTGCGGATCGGTCCCTGCGCCTCGATCGCCCTCAGCAAATCGTCGCGAGCGAACTCGATGTGGCGGGCACCGGACTGCGAGTGAATCTTGTTGATCTGCTGCACATGTGGCTGCACCCCAGGATCGGTTGCCAGATCCTGCAGGACCGAGTCGAGCATCTCCTCCAGCAGGAGCCGGAAGCCACGTCCGAGCGGTCCGGACGGTGCCATCAGCGTCAGCTTGGTCAGCATCTGCAGTGGCGCGGGCAAGTTGTACGGCTGCGCTCCTGTGGCATTCACGAGACGACTGAACATCGTCGTGCTGCGGCTGTCATCCTGGATGGATGCCAACATGAACCGGGTTCGATCGTCGACGAGTCCGGCGCCTTCGACGATGTCGCGAAACGTGAGCATCGACAGAATGGACTGCGCATAGATGCCGGCGCTCAGCATGGCAACCAGTTCGTGCTTACCGAGTTCTCGGCGTTGCGCCTCGTCGAGTCGGTGCCAAAGCCGAGTGCCATGGAGTGACACCCTTTCCGCAGGCAGCCAATACTTCTCGGGATCTGGAGCCGCATCCCAATCGATATCGAGATCGGCATCGTATTTGGTTTCGGTTGCTGCGAAGAGCAGCCGTCTAGCGGTTTCCTGGCGGTCACCGACACGTCGTCGATGGCTCACCGGTCCACCGACCGTTGTCGTCACGCGTCGGAAGTTGTAGTCACTGTCCGGAGACCCGGATTCCTTGGACATCGTTGTCCTCACCACTCTCTCGAGCCAGAGTACGAACAAGCAGTATCCGAACAACAAGCATCCGAACAACCAGTATCCAATACTGCCAGTTCCATGTACATTCGTAAGTGTGACCCCGATCGCCCCCTTTGTCAACGGATGATCTGACCGTCGCGCGGAGTTTCGATAACAGTGAATACTGCTCAGCTGCAATTGATTTGGCAGCGATCGTCGAGGGAGTACCGATGAACAGCGTTGTTCCGCACAGCCCGCACGAAGGTTCCGACTATCTGGGTCCAGCGACACTCGTCGTCAATGGCACGGAGATTGCGGCACGTATCGAACTGCGGGGCTACCGCGAACCCATCGACGGGATATTTCGGCGGATCGGCCGCATCGATCCGAACCAGGAGCTGACCGCGCTACTCGGCGACGAACCCCGAACCAAAGTCGTTGTCCGAACGACACACAGCGCACGAGAGGCGTTCGTCGGCGATCCCGATCCGTGGAATCGCTACCGGATCATGGGTAAGAGCACGCCGCCGTTCCACGTTGCGACCGAACTGAGCGAGGTCGAATAGCGCGATAGAACAGCCCTGCGCTACTGCGCTCCCATTCCGTGTCGCACGAAGTCGACGAGCGCAGCGCTGGACACCGAGACGTCTGCCGCGACGCCTTGCCCGCCGAGCGCGCCGACCGTGCTCGACAGCAACATCGTCAACAGCGCCTCGCTTGCCACCTCGGAATCGAGATCACTACGGAGGAAACCCTTTTCGATACCGTTCTCGACGTAGCTCCGGTTCGAGGAAACAAATCCCTGATACGCCGTCAGCATGCGCTGCACGAGCTCCTGGTCGATCGAGGCAGCTTCGAAAACGATGAACTGCACCAGCCGCGGCTCGTCGGCAACCAACTCGTGCAGCCGCCTGTTGATGCGGTCCAGCTGTGCGAGAAAGTCGTCGAGGGTGGTAGCTGAACCCGGATCGTCCGACCCGACGAGCCGATCGGCGAGTCGTTGGCTGCCGTAGTCGATCACGGCGTCGAGCACGTCGCGCCTGCTGTCGAAGTAGTTGTAGAACGTGCCGTGGCTCAAGCCGAGCGCGCTGACGATGTCGGCCACCGACGTATTCCGGTAGCCCTTGCTCAGAATCAGATCCGACGCTGCGTGCACCAGGTCGGCTCGGCGTGCTTCCAGCCGATCGACGGCTTCCTGCGCGGTCATGACGCCGTGGCCTCGGGAACCCGAAGGGCCGCGGCAAGTATGCCGACCGTTGCGGTCGCGAACCGATCGCTCACCGTTGGCGTCAAGGTGCCCAGAATCGCGTGCCGCACACCCGGCATCACGAGAGCGATGACGTAATGGCTGTACATCGCAGTGTCGACCTCCGCGCGTACCCAGCCCTTCTCCTGGCCGTCTTGCATGACGTTCGCGATCGCCTCTGCGAGAAACCCTTCCAAGCCCAGCATGCGCGCGTTCAACTCGGCATCCGCCGCGCTGGCCTCGACGAGGATGAGCTTCAGCAGATCCGGTTGCTCTTCGAGAGTTGCAGCCATCCGCTTCGCGATATCGACCAGTCGATCCGAGAATTCGTCGAGCGAGTCGATCGGTGTCATCAGATCGTCGGTCATGATCACGCCGACGAACTGCCCCGCCGCGTAATCGAAGACGTGGTCGAGGATTTCGCGCTTGCTCTCGAAGTACCGGTAGACCGTGCCCTGTCCGACACCCGCATGCCGGGCGACGTCGGAGATGGTCGTCGACTCGTAGCCGTTGGCGGCGAAAACGTGGTACGCAGACTGGACGATCTGCTCTCGACGGCGTTCGGCGAGGCCCTCCTGTTTGGGTCTTCCGCGGCGTGGGCGCACCACGTCGGCGTCTGTCGTTTCGCCCGTCACCTGTTCACCGCCTCGCATTGCCGTCGACCGCCATGTTCTATCACTTCTGCGAACCGTACCGGCCTGGTCGTTCAGCGTTGCGAAGACTCACGATTCGCGAGGAATGCCACGTAGGCGACCGAACCGATCGCACCGACCGGGCGCGTTCGGCGGAAGGTGATGGCCAGGCCGAGCAGCAGTTCGGTCAGCCCGTTTCGGTAGGTCCACTGGCGCGTCTTCTCCGGAAAGGCAGTGGCGGTGAGGGTGTCGAAAGCGCGCGGCGCAGTGAAGTGCGCGGCGCCCGTTCCGGCAAGGCCGAGCCCGATCACCCGTGCGGGCAGGCTGTCGGGCGTGCGTACTTTGAGCACCACCGGCGTTTTCAATGCCCTGCCTGACACGAGTGCTTGCTTGGCCTTGCTTTTGCGTCGGTTCATCTGCGACGTTCCTTTCGTGGCGAATGCTCTTGTTGCGGCGAACGGCTAGGCTCGAAGTTCGCCGGTGTAGATAGAGTGACACGTCAGTCTAATTATTGCGATAGCACGACTCATGGGGCTACCGAAGGGTCCATATGAACGACCGAGTACCGACCTCCCGAGTAGCGCGCGGCTCGAAGATCGGGAAGGCGGCCGCTGGCCAGGCAATACGCAATGCAGGCACACGCGCATCCATGCTCGGCCGCTCCGATGAGGCGAAGGCCAGGATCTCGGAGAAAGCAGTGCTGCAAGCTGCCGATCAACTCGTCACCGTGCTTGGCAGCATGAAGGGCGCGGCGATGAAGATCGGACAGATGCTCTCGGTGATCGACCTCGACCTCGTTCCGGAATCCCATCGCGAGCACTTTCAGCGCAAGCTCGCGGTGTTGCGGGACCAGGCACCCAAGGTCTCGTTCGACGCAATGCGGACGATCATCGAAGACGACCTCGGCCGCAGCATCAGCGACGTGTTTGCCGAGTTCGACGACGTGCCGATCGCGGCAGCCTCGATAGGCCAGGTCTACCCCGCCCAACTCCACGACGGACGTCGCGTGGCGGTCAAAGTGCAATACCCCGGTATCGACGTCGCGATCCGTGCCGACATGAAGAACCTCGCCATGTTTCTCAAGTTCTGGCGTTCGACGATCCCCACCGTTGCCGCTCCCGAACTCGCGAGGGAAATCAAGCTGAACATGGAGAGCGAGCTCGACTACGAGCGCGAAGCCCGCACACAGCACAAGCTTGCACAGTTGTTCGCAGGCCATCCTTTCATCGAGGTACCCGACAGAGTTCCGTCGGCAAGCGGTCGGCGTGTGGTTGTCACAGAACTGTTCGACGGACAACCCTTCGACGCGATTCGCGCACTGCCGCAGCAGGATCGAGATCGAGTAGGCGAGATCATCTACCGGTTCTACATCGGTTCGATGTTCAGCTACAGCGAGTTCTGCGGCGATCCACACCCCGGCAATATTCTGCTCGGTTCCGACGGCAAGGTCGGCTTCATCGACTTCGGGCTCTACAACAAGATGGATCCGGTCCACGTCGACTTCGAGAAACAATGTCTACGTGCCGCATCGGAAAATCGCAGCCAAGACCTTTTCGATCTGATGGTGCGCAGGGGCGTGATCAATGCGGACGCAGGTGTATCGGTCGACGAATGTCTCGACTACGTTTACGGCGCCGCGGGCTGGCATCTGAGCGACGAATCGATCGAGATAACTCCCGCGATGGCGAGTGGGAGCATGCTGCTCGCGATAGATCCGCGGATCTCCGAATTCTCCGGTATGCGGCATCAGAACCTGCCGCCCGAGCATATCTTTTCCAGGAGAGCGGAGTTCCTGACCTACGGCGTCCTCGGCCAGCTCGGCGCAACGAACAACTGGCATCGAATCGCCAGGGAGTGGGTCTACGACGAGCCGCCGCAGACCGCGCTCGGTACCGCTCATGCCGAGTGGGAAAGGTCACGGATATTTGACGAATGATGTATCAGTCGGTTTAATCAGCTGATGCTTGCCCCGCAGCCGTGGCAGTGCTCGAGACCGCTCAGGAGAACGCAATGACCAGTCCGTTCCGTGACCCCGACATAGCCGACGGCGAGAAGTCGGTCTACGGAATCCGAGTTGGCGACGACCCGACGATGTACGAGGTCTCCAGCGTCGTCGAGCACGATGGCGCCTCGTACGTCTCGGCAGTCGAAGCCGGCGTCAAGGATCAGCTCTCGATGCAGGTCGAGCAACGCTTTCGCCGCGTCGGCGGCCGGATCCATGCCGAAAGTTACAAAGCAGCAAGCTTTTTCGACGGCAAACTGGTGACCCGCGAAGAGGGTTACTTCGTCGACACCCAACACTTGCAGTTCGGCGGTGAACTCCAACCGTTCCCGAAGGGTGTCATGCCGCTGATCGGCGGTATGACTCTGCTGAGAGGGCTCGACTTCACCAAAGGCGCGAAGACGAAACACAATATCTGGCTTGCGTTCTCGATCTACTGGCCGCTCGAAGTCAAGATCGAGAAGCGAACAAGGGTGGACATCACGGCAGGCAGCTTCGACGCCTGGCAGGTCCGTATCCGGCCGGGCTTCAGTCATATCAACGGCCTGCTCGACAAGGTGATCGCAGGGTTCCTGCCGCCCTTCGTCGCGCATTTCGAGGCCGAGAACTCACATCGCTTGCTGCGATTCAGCTTTCCGACCGGGCCGATGCCGTGGAATCCGCGCGGCACCCTCGAACTGACCGCCTGACGTGGAGCCGTTCAGCGCAGCATTCGGGCTCGCTCGAGCGGCTGGACCGGTCATCCGGTCCGGTGCGCTCCGCCCGTCCTCGCCTGCACGATTGGCGAAAATGGGTGTTGCGGCACTGCGATGGGACGTCACTCCCGCTGCCGCCCTTGCGGTGAGCGCACGACGCTTCCCGCATCGAATCGCGCTGATCGACGACGCCGGCCCGATCACCTATCGCACGCTCGACGACGAAAGCACTGCGCTTGCAAAGGCACTCGCGAGTCTTGGGGTCGACGCCACCAGCCGGGTCGCGATTCTGTGCCGAAATCATCGAGGCTTTCTGCACGCGGTGGTTGCTACCGGGCGGATCGGCGCCGACCACATTCTGATGAATACCGGCCTTGCCGGCGCTCAGCTCACCGAGGTCTTGCGCGAACAGCGGGCGGACGTTCTCATCGTCGACGCCGACTTTGCCGAGACCGCTGCCATACCGGGTCTGAAGGTGATTCAAGCCTGGACCCCGGCTGATGCGGCGCGCCTCGGGACGAACATTCCGACGATCGCGGAACTTGTTGCAAACCGGTCGAATACGCGCCTACCCTTCCGACCGAGGGTCGGTCGTTCCATCATCTTGACCTCCGGCACGACGGGAACACCGAAAGGCGCCAAACGAAGCGCACCGCGCAATCCGCTCGCGGCAGCAGCGCTGCTATCGCGAATTCCGTTGCGCGCAGGCAGTATCGACCTCATCTGTGCGCCGGTGTTCCATTCGTGGGGCTTCGGCGCCTTGATGAGTGCGATCGCGATGGGCTCGACCGCAGTGTTGCAGCGGCAGTTCGATCCCGCTGCTGCTCTGCACGCGATAGCGAAGTATCGAGTCGACTCGCTGTTCGTCGTCCCGATCATGCTAGGTCGAATACTCCAACTACCGAAGGACGAACTGGAAGCAGCGGATACTTCGACGCTGCGCGCGATCATCGCGTGCGGTTCCGCCATTCCAGCACCCGTCGTGGTCGGCTCCCTGAGTCGTTTCGGACCCACGCTCTACAACATCTACGGCAGCACCGAAGTGTCGTTCGCCTCCATCGCGACACCCAAAGAGCTTGCAGCGCATCCGACTACCTCCGGCCGCGCTCCGTTCGGGACCACGCTGGCGATACTCGGCGACGACGGCCGCCCAGTTCCGTCGGGAACTGTCGGTCGCGTATTCGTCGGAAACTCGATGTTGTTCGACGGTTACACCCGTGCGGGCGAGTCGAAACAGGTTATCGACGGGCTGATGGATACGGGCGACCTCGGGCGACTGGATTCGACTGGACTCCTCTTCCTGGCCGGACGAGCCGACGACATGGCCGTTTCCGGTGGCGAGAACGTCTACCCGCAAGAGGTCGAGCGGCTCATCACCGAGCTGCCCGGCGTGCGCGAGGTCGCGGTGATCGGCGTTCCGGATGCAGAATTCGGCCAACGTCTCGTCGCCTTCGTCGTCCGTATGGATTCCGAATCCGATACTCCCACAGAAGAATTCGTAAAAACTGCCGTGAAGCAGAGCCTTGCGCGGTTCAGCGTGCCTCGGGAAGTTCACTTCATCGACGCCCTACCCCGCAACCCGACAGGAAAGGTGGTTCCGCGGCTGCTTCGCCAGCTGTAGCGAGCCACTGCGCCGTGCGTCGACAGCACTCACGGCCTCGTGCATTGACAATCTGAAAATCTAAATTACCGTTATCGCTGTTGCGACGACCCGCACATGCCACGTCGTGCTGTGGCGGCGTCTCCCCCGAAAGAGAGCCTTCGATGATGAATGCCCGCAGATCGACCCGCCTCGTGGCGTTCGGTGCCGCAGTCGCGTTGCTGACGACCCTGATGTCCGGCCTGGTGGCCGGGGCCGATCCAGCGCCGTCCGGTGTCGCGATCGAACCCGCACCCGCCGTGACCCTTCCGCCAGAGTTCGACGAGTTCTATCGACCGGCGGCCGGCCTTGTCGCCGACGCCGAACCAGGTGAGATTCTGCGTGCGCGCGCGATCCTGCCCGCGTTCTTCGGCATCCTGCACATGGACGTCGACGCGTTTCAGTTGCTCTACCGCACGAACAACAGCCAGGGCCAACCGATCGCGACCGTCACCACGATCTTGACCCCACGCGGACCCGCCCCTGCCGGCGGACGAAAGCTGTTGTCCTATCAGATAGCCGAGGACTCGGCCGCGCAATACTGCGCGCCGTCGTACGTCGTGCAATCCGGCGCCATCCCGGCCGACTACGTCAACGCAGCCGAGATTCTCATCCCCATCGCGGCGGGCCTCGGCCAGGGCTGGACTGTGGCGATGCCTGACTACGAGGGCCCCAACTCGGCGTACGGCGCGTCGCGCCTCGGCGCTCAGGCCACACTCGACGGGATCCGCGCCGCGGAAAACTTCGCTCCATCGGAGCTGAACGGTCCGTCGACCCCGGCAGCGCTGTGGGGCTACTCCGGCGGCACCATTCCGACCGCATTCGCGGCCGAGATCAAGGACGAGTACGCACCGGATCTGAACATCGTCGGTGCAGCATCGGGCGGCGTCGCTGCCGCAGACTTCGAAGCCGTTGTACGGCACAACAACAACGGTCTGTATGCGGGGCTGATCAGCGGCGCGTTCGTCGGAATCGCCACCGAATACCCGGACATGCAACGAGTGCTTCGCGAGCGGGTCGACATCGTCGGCCAGTTCGTCCTCGCCTCGAAGAAGTTCCTGTGCCACCCGATGGGAACGGCGGTCTTCCCGGGCCTCAACTACCTCGGGACATTCCAGGGCGCCGACCCATTGCTCATCCCCGAGATCAAGCACGCGATCATGGACAACTCGCTCGGTCAGCGCACTCCGACGGTGCCCGTGTTCATGTATCACGCACAGAACGACGAGATCATCCCGATCGCAGGCACCGATCGCATCTACGAGAAGTACTGCAATGAAGGCGCACCGAGCGTGACGTACGTACGAGAGTTCCTGGCCGAACATATCTCCGGTATCTTCACGCAGTTGCCGAGCGGCTTCTACTGGCTGAAGGACCGGCTCGAGGGTGTTCCCGCACCTGCAGGCTGCACGAGCACGAGCCCACAGACGCTCGTGAACGATCCGCAGTTCGGACCGGGACTCGCAGCAATCTTGCCGGCGGCCGCGCAGGCACTCGTCGGCCAGGCGATCGGCGCGGGTCGGTGAAACCACGCGCGATCGTGGCGCGTGTCTGCTAACGATCGCGCTGACGGGAGTCCGACGGTGCCTACGAACTGCAGCGTAGGCGCGAATCCAGCTCTCTTCTGACGATTGTCCTCGCTGGGATCGGAACATTTAATACAAGACTGATGAATCAGTCCTATTAATGTGCTACGTTTCACATCGCCCGACGGCTGTTGCGCCGGCTACTGAGATCACTCCAGGAAGAGGGGCGCATCCATGCTCGACACAGTCGCCCGGACTCCCGCACGGACGCTGCGCTGGGGCATCGATCTCGGTCTGTCGGCGACACGCACAGTCGGACGCGCGCTCCGCCTCGGCCTCGACGCCGGCATCTATCTCGCCGTCGATACAGTGCGGCTTCGACATCCCCTGAGAGAGACGCTGTTGCAGGCGTGGTTCATCGTCAGCGTGACCGCCTTTCCCGCTGTGCTGGTCTCCATACCGTTCGGAGTGATCGTTTCCGTGCAGGTCGGCAGCCTCACACAGCAGGTCGGCGCGACGTCGATCGCAGGCGCTGCAGGCGGACTCGGCGTCATCAGGCAGGGCGCACCGATCGTTGCGGCCCTGCTGCTCGGTGGTGCCGCGGGATCAGCAATCGCGGCCGACCTCGGCGCCCGAACCATCCGCGAGGAAATCGACGCCATGCGCACGATGGGAATCGATCCCGTCCGCAGGCTCGTAGCACCACGACTCGCAGCGATGGCAGCGATCGCGCCGCTGCTCTGCCTCGTCATCGTCTTCATGGGGGTAGGAACCGGCTACCTCATCAATGTCGGCGCGCAGGGCGGAACACCCGGCAGCTATCTCTCCTCCTTCGCATCGTTCGCAACGATCTCCGATCTGTTTGTCGCCCTGGCAAAATCGATCCTTTTCGGCGTGATCGTCGTGATCGTCGCGTGCCAGCGCGGCCTGGAGGCCACCCACGGACCCAAGGGCGTTGCCAATGCCGTCAACGCCGCCGTGGTCATCGGAGTGATGGCCGCGTTCGGCGTCAATCTGGTTATCACTCAACTTGTTTCGATGTTCATGCCAACCAGGATCGGCTGATCGTGATCGATACGACGGCGAAGGTGCGGCCATACGGCACCAAACACGTTGTCGACGCAGCGTCCAAGATCGCACGATCGCCAGCGAACGTCGCCGAGCACCTCGGACACCAGTTCACGTTCGCCTGGCAGGTACTCGTCGCGGTGCCACACACGGTCCGGTCGTATCGACGCCAGACGATGCTCATCCTCACCGACATCACCTGGGGCAACGGTTCGATCATCGTCGGCGGCGGAACGGTTGCGGTACTTGCCTTTCTCGGTGTGGCGGTCGGCGGCTCGATAGGCGTCGAGGGCTTCGCGACGCTGGACATGGTCGGCATGGGTCCACTGACGGGCTTCGTCTCGGCGTACGCCAATACCCGCGAGATGGCGCCGATGATCGCCGCGATCGGCTTCGCAGCTCAAGCAGGCTGCCGTATGACCGCCGAGATAGGCGCGATGCGCATCTCCGAGGAGATCGATGCCCTGGAAGCCACTGCGGTACGGCCGATTCCGTTCGTTGTGACAACCCGGGTCATCGCAGGCGTCATCACCATCGTCCCGCTGTTTCTGCTCACCTTGATCTTGAGCTACCTATCGTGCGCTGTCGTCGTGAACGTGCTGCACGGTCAGTCGTCCGGAACCTACTACCACTACTTCGGCGCCTTCATCGCGCCGTCCGACGTGTTCTTCTCGATCGTCAAAGCGGTCGTCTTCGTCGTGATGATCATCATCATCCATGGCTACCAAGGCTTTTACGCAAGCGGCGGACCAGAGGGCGTCGGGCGTGCATCAGGACGAGCGATCCGCGCGAGTCTGATCGGCGTCGTCATCGCGGACATGGTGATGACGCTGATCTTCTGGGGACTCGACTCCGGAATCAGGATCTCGGGGTAGCTGTGCCTGTATTCCAAGACTTCTCGGGTCGAGCAGCAGGTCGAGCCTCGCTGCGGCTCCGTGGTCTCGCTGTCGCAGCCGTGGTCGCGGTTGCGGCGGTCACGCTCACCGCATACAGCGACGGCAAGTTCAGCGACCGTTTCACCGTCTGGATCGACGCATCGACAGTGGGTGAAGGCCTTGCCCCCGGCGCCGAGGTGAAGTTGTACGGCTTCGCAATCGGAAAGGTCACGCAGATCGACACGCTCGGGTTCGGCCACCAGCAGTTGGAGCTCTCCCTCGATCGATCCCAAGCCGAGCACCTGACCGACGACGTGACGGCGCAGTACACCTCGTCGAACGTATTCGGTTCGACCGCAATCGAACTCGTCAACCGCGGCGGGGGTGCTCCACTCGCCGATGGCGCGACCCTGCACATCGGTGAGAACAGCGCGAACGCAACAATCACGAGCGTATTCCGCAAGGCCGGACAGCTAACCCGGGTACTCGACACCGACGAGGTCGACCAGCTCTTCGATCTGCTGATAACGAACACGGAAACACTCGGTCCAACGGTTCGGGCGTTCTTCGAAACCGCGAAGTTGCTTGCGGACAACAAGCGCGCACCTGTTGCGGAATACCTGCGGATCGGCGGCGAGGTCAGCGCAGGCGCTACCGAACTCACACCACCCGTCGTCGATCTCATTGCCCGATTACTGGACACAAGCGCGTATTTCGGCGAGACAGCGAACCAGGATCGAACCAACAAGGCAATCTCGGGTCTGGCGGATCAAGCGCTCACCCCGCTTGCGGTCATCTTGTGTGACAACCAGACCGACATCTCGACCATCGTCGACACCGTCCTTGACCTGGTGATACCGCTCGCGGCGTCGATAGGCACGGTCGCGCCGACATATCACCGACTGCCGCAACTGCTCGAGCGGATAGGTGCCGCGTTCCCTGTCGTCGACGACCGAGTGCAGTTGCAGCTCGAACTGATCTCGAAGGACCTGCCCTATCTGGTGAATTCGATTGTCGGAGTGGCGAAATGATGACCGTCCGCGCGGCCGTCGTGCGGCTGACGATCTTCGTAGCAGTTGTCACCGCATGCACGATCGTCATCGTCACTGCCCTCAGAACACCTGTGGAAGGCAAGCAATTCGAATACGACGCCCTGTTCGCCGACGTGTCGGGTTTGTTCGCAGGTGACGACGTCCGAATGTCGGGCGTGCAGGTAGGAAAGGTCGAGACTGTCGAACTCGACGGCATCGTTGCGCGAGTGCGATTCACGGTGCAGACGGATCGACCGGTATTCCGCACGACGCAACCCGCGATTCGCTATCAGAACCTGTTGGGACAGCGCTACATCGAACTCGTCCAACCGGAAAGCGCGGACGTACAAGTCGAGAGCGATCACACCTTCCCGCTCGAAAGCACGATCTCGAGTTTCGATGTGTCCAAGTTGTTCAACGGCTTTCGGCCCTTGTTCGACACACTCGACTCGGCACAGCTCAATCGGTTCGGCGAGAACATCCTTCGAGTTCTGCAGGGTGATGGCGCTGGGATCGGCCCTGTCCTCGCCGACTTGGACAGCCTGACCAAGTATGCAAAGGACCGCGAGGCCGTAATCGTTTTGCTCATCAAGAATCTCGGTGAAATCTCCAACCAGATAGCCGGAGAATCGGCACAGGTAGGCGATCTCGTCGAGCAGCTCGGCAGCCTGCTCAGCAGGTTCAGTACCAAGGCCGACGAAATCGTTGCCTCGACCAAGACTGCCAATCGCGCGCTCCAGCCGGCTGTCGAATTGCTCGAGCAGTTGGAGGACAGCTACGACCAGAGTTATCTCCCGCTCGACGGTTTGTTCAGACGACTGACTCCCCGCGCCGACCAACTGGTCGAGATTCTGTCGCTCGTGCCGTCATTGCTGAGTGGTCTGGACAGTCGTACCGACGCCGCGAGTTACAACTGCACCAGCGGCGGCGCCGACATCCCCGGAATCGGGAACGTCGTACTCGGGAACCAACGCCTGGTGGTGTGCAAATGAGGAAGCTGACGGTCCGCAAGCACACGATCAGGACGCGCCGAACCGCCGGAGACGAGGCGCGGACCCAACTCCGTTGGGGTGCAATCGGTATCGTCGTCGCGATACTCGCCCTCGCCGCGAGCGCCGTCGTCTACCTCGTACCGTTCGGCACCAAGACCTACGTCGCCGACTTCTCGAGCGCCGCAGGTGCGCGCAGCGTCAACGAGGTCCGCGTCGCCGGAATCAAGGTCGGTGCAGTCGAATCGGTGCGCTTGGCCGACGACCACGTAGAGATTCGCTTCAGTGTCGACCGAGAGACACACGTAGGCGATCTTTCCGCCGTGGAGATCAAGATGCTCACACCGATCGGTGGCCACTACCTGTCGTTGTCTCCGGCCGGTGACAACGACCTCGGCACGAATCACATACCACCGGAGCGAACTCGGACTCCGTACGAGATCACCGATATTCTCCAGGACGCCACCCCCGTGCTGCGCGACGTCGACGGCCAGACTTTGCAGGCAACGATCACCGAGGTCAACAACGCGATCGCGGGCCAACCCGATTCGATTCGCAACCTGCTGACCAACGTGAACGACCTGACAGGGGTTCTTGCGCAACGCTCCGACCAACTCGACAAAGGACTCGCAGTCTCCGACGAGTTCGTGGCCGCTATTGCCGACGACCAGGCGATCCTGGCCGACTTCGTCCGACAACTCGGGATCGTCGCGGTGAAACTAGGTTCCCAGAAAGCGGATGTAGTGCAGACCTTCCAGCTCCTGCGTCGACTTGCCGATGTCGTGCACCGCCCGGTCATGGCCTACGCAGAGGGACTGGAGCCGCCGATCGCCGATCTCGAAGCTGTTGTGCAGAAAGTCTTCGCGGACCAGGCCAAGATCGACGACGTCATCGGCGGAATCAAGGAGTTCATGGCAAAGATCTCTGCCATGCTCGGCGTCGACGGTGTGACCATCGATCAGTCTGCCAACGCGATCACCGGCACGGGCCTGTGCATTCCGACCGCAGCGAAGGCCTGCTGACATGGCAGACCGTCGAAAGCTCGCCTACGTCGCCCTCGCCGCAGTTGCTGTCGTGGTCCTCAGCGGAGCAGCGACATCCGCGGCAAACAGCGTCGATCTCTACTCGACGAGAACGCTGTGTGCGGAGTTCACGGACACGGTCGGGTTGTACGAAGGCAACAACGTCAGCCTCATGGGCATCGAGATCGGCAGTGTCACCGCGATAGAACCGCTCGGCGATCGAATGCGGGTGACGATGAAGGTCGACGACGACATCGATCTGCCCGATGATGTCGGTGCAGTAACCATGTCCAGCTCGATCGTCACCGATCGGCACGTCGAGCTGACCGGCATACACCGCGACGGTCCCAGTTTTGTTGCTGCACAATGCATCCCACTCGAACGCACCAGGACGCCGATCGGTATCAGCGAGACGTTCGACGCGGTAAACACAGTCGCCGCAGACCTACTCGGTACCAACACCGCATCGGGAACTCCAGCGACACAGCCGGATCCGATCCTTTCGGACACCCTCAACGCACTCGACGCGGCGCTCGTCGACACCGGCCCAACGTTCAATTCATTGCTGCAGCGTTTGTCGACGTTGGTCGGCGATCCGGCGGGTCGCGACGTCACGGTCCGGCGTCTCATCGACAACCTCGACCGCTTGACGACCATGTTCGTCACCAATTGGCCCGATTTCCGCACGCTGCTGGACAATCTCGGGAACGGTCTCGAAACGGTCGACGGCGTTGTCCAGGGTCTCGGCACAGCAATTGCACGGGCGAACGAGCTGCTGCCGGTCGCGGCGAGGACCATCGACAAGTACGACGAGCAGTCGTACACGTTCCTGGACAAAGCGATTCCTTTCGCACACCAATTGCTCAGCCGCGCTGGTGATATCCGAGATCTCCTCGCCTATCTTCCCGAGGCGTCGCGGGATCTGCTCGCAATGTTCGACCCGGTCTCGAATGCCGTTCGCGTGCAATATCTACCACCGCAGATCGAAGTACGCCGCGACGGCCAACAGACTCAGGTCGACCTGCTGACACTGCTTCTCGGTCAGGCGGTGCCGCGATGAAACAGCGCCTGGCACCAACTCTCGCGTTGGTCGCACTCGGCATCGCCGGTTGCGGTTTCAACCCAGCGGAACTGCCGATTCCAGGCACCTACGTGGACGGCGACAAATACTCGGTGCGCGTCGAGTTCTCCAGCGCACTGAACCTTCCCGACAAAGCGAAGGTTGTATCCGAAGGGGCGGAGGTCGGAATAGTAGACAGCGTCGATCTGGTCGGCGATTCCGCAGTGGCAGCGATCGACCTGCAAAGCGCTGTCCGCCTTCCTGTCTCGACGCGTGCAGAGTTGCGCCAAGCGACAATTCTCGGCGAGATCTATGTGTCGCTGCAGCCCCCGGACAATTCGTCGGGACCCTACCTCGCCGACGGTGACACCATTCCCCGAGCGCAGACCGCACCGGCCGACAACATCGAGGATCTACTCAGAGGAATGTCGAGCATCGTGTCCGGTGGGCGGCTCGCGCAATTGCAGGACGTCGTCGATCAGTTCAATTCGGCATTCCCTGCGACGGACGAAGACTTTCAACGGATCTTCGTCGCAGGTCAGAGCGCTCTGCACGACCTGACGGTCAACACAGACGATATCGACAACATTCTGAATTCGGCTGCGTCGATCTCGACCGATCTGGCCGCGAACAAGGAGCGTGTCGACCAGATGCTGCAGTACGGTCCGGCACGTGCAGAAGGACTCAGTGGCGTCGTCTTCGGCGTCGTCGAGTTGATCTTCCGGCTGCGCGACCTTGCACAACCGCTCGGCGACATCCTTGTTCCGATCTCGAGCGACCTCCGCGACGTTATTGCTGTCATCGCACCAGCGCTGGTGACGATAGGAAACGCCGACACGACAGTTCCGATGAATATCGACAAGACCAATCAGTTGTTGCGAGACAAGCTCATTCCCTTCCTCTCGACCACGCCGAACATTCACATCGACGCATCCGCGCAAGCTGATCAACTTATCCAGATCCTCCGTTCGATCGGGGTTGTGAGATGAAGATTCCGGCACCTGTCTCACTTGTCATGCTGCTCGCGATGACGCTGGTGTGTTCGGCCTACATGGCCGTTGCGGTCCTGGACATCGATCCGCGCCGGGTCACGAACACGATCACCGTCCTCGTCGATTCGTCGGGCGGTCTGATGGAGACCTCCGAAGTCGACCTGAGAGGTATGAAAATCGGCCGCGTACAGCAGATTTCGACAACTGCCGACGGCCTTGCGGTGGAGATCGAGGTGGACGCCGCCTACCCGATCCCTGTCGACAGCGAAGTACGGATCGGCAATCTGTCTGCCGCGGGCGAGCAGTACCTCGATTTCCGGCCACCCTCCGCCGACGGACCCTACCTCGACGACGGCGCGATTGTTCCAGCAACGCAGGTGAAGGCCTCCGCGACGGTCAGCGACACGTTGACCAAAATCGATTCGCTGACTGGACAATTGGATGCGGCAACCTTGGAACGGCTGGTGACCACGGTGTCCGTCGGCAACAAGGGGCGCGAGGCCGACATAGCGAACCTGAGCCGGGCAACCATGCTTTTCGCGCAGATGCTGCAGGACAAGAAGGACCCGATCACGCGGCTCTACGTCAACCTGCAGACACTCGGCGACAACTTCGACGGCTATGGCAGTGTGCTCGGTGACACGACGCCTGTGGTCTCGGCCCTGACTCCCAACGGTGTTCAGATCATCCAAGAATTCGAGGAATACTCCCACGTCGCCGAGCACGTCTGGGATCACCCGATCGGACCTCTAGTAGCAAAGATCGGCGAGTATCTCGACATCCTTGCGCCCGATCTTGCGCTGGTTTCGACGGTCGTCAAACCCGCGACATCGCAACTCCGGCCGCTTCGAGTCGATCTCGGCTCGATCATGAACATCCTGCTCACAGTTTTCCCGGACGGTGGTCCGGCGCGTGTCGCAGTGGCAGTGCCCAACAGATGAGGTGAGACGAATGACTGTTACACAAGAGAATCCGACGATCGCCGACGAATCCGACGATGAACCAACGCTCCAACCAGCCCGCGTCAGTAGAAGGACGACGACTCTCGCAGTCGCGTTCACCATTGCAATGGTCGCGATCGTCGCGGTCCTCGGCTGGAAGTGGCACGCGGCCTCCAACGACCTGAATGCCATCACCGCGGAACAGGCCGACCGCGCCGCGGCAGCGCAACTCGCGAACGATTACGTGTTGCGGTCGTTGACCTACGACTACAAGAACCTCGACGGCTTCTTCGCCGGCGTCTCTCAGGATGCATCGAATACGTTGCAGGACAGATATACCCAGGTCCGCGATACCCTCAGTGCGATCATGACCGAGGCACAGGTTGTCGCGTCCGGCAGCATCGCAGCCACGGCTGTCGACTCGTCGGGTACCGATCGCTACATCGTGACCGTCTTCGCGACGCAGAAGACTCAGAACGTGCAGCAGCCTGAGCCTGCGAGTGTGCCGAATCTGCTATCGGTCACCGTCGCCCACATCGACGGCACGTGGCTGGTCGACGATTACGGCCCCAAGGAGAGCTGAGCGTCAGGTCAGTCCACGCCAGGTCGACCGCGGCGGAGCAGGCGGACCAATCCTGTAGCGGGAGGCGAGATTCCGATCGCTGGCGCGGCGAATAACCACGCCCACAGCCAACCCGCGGCGATGCCTGCGTCGTCGATTGTCGCCAGCACTGTGAGCACGAGCTGCGCGATCCAGACCGGACCGATGTAGAGCAGCGCGGCGAACCCGACGGCGACTCCACCCTCCCAGCCCGTAGCCTGCCAGCCCTGCAGCGCCGCGGCCACTTTCGCGTTACCGGCCTGCGTAGCAAGCTCGCGGTCGCGGTCGGTGATCGCCGCTCCCCCGATCCGGAGCAGCTCGACAACCTCGACGACGTCGGCGGCACGGTATCCGGCCCAACGGACGTTCGCCGCCCACCACACCAACATTGCGGTGACTGCGCGGGCCGGGTCGGCACCGAGGTCCAGGAGCGAGTCACGCCGAGCGCGGCGAACACCTGCAGGGCGCCCGATCGTCGGTCACGCAGGTCGTACCAGGGCCACGGGCCATCACCTTTGGCGACGTAATCAGCTATGGCCGTTCGCGATTCCGAGACGATCGATCTGCCGTTGTCGTCGAAGTCGGACCAGAACACGAGTTCGTCACCGTCGCGCGAGACAACCACCGCGGCGTAGATCTCCTGGTATCGGGCCAGTTCTTCCATCTGTCCATCTTGTCCGAGAGCCTCGGCACTTCTCGCAATCCGAACTATCTGGTAATCTACATTATCAAATAGGGCCGACCATAGGACACCACCTTGACTTCACTCAGCCGCATCGCACGCACCGCACGTGTCAACCTGCACTCCATCGGCGTGCTGCAGCGCGCGGGAGTGATCGACCTCAAACGTCCCGGCACCATTGCGAATGCATCGAAGTCGATGCGCGACTACGGCGCGATCGCAGGCGTGGCCAAAGCGTCTGCGAACCGCACACCGAATGCCGTCGCCCTCATCGACGAATCAGGTCCGCTGACGTACGCAGAGCTCGATGCGCGTTCGAATGCGTTGGCGCGCGGCCTGTCCGGGCTCGGAGTCGGAGGAGACTCTGTTGTCGCGTCGCTCAGCCGCGACCACCGCGGCCTGGTCGACACCATGCTCGGGACCGCGAAGGTTGGTGCCAAGCTCGTGCTGTTCAACACAGGCTTCAGCGCCCGACAACTCGCCGATGTTGCTGTCCGCGAGGGCGTCACGGCGATCGTCTACGACCAGGAGTCCACCAACCTTGTCAGCGATCTGCCCGGCGCGATCACGCGTGTGCTCGCGTGGCAGGACGATACGACCCATAAACCGACGACGACCGTCGAGGTCCTGATCGACACCAACGACAGCTCGGACCTCGAACCACCGGCGTCGCAAGGCGGTTTCGTGTTGCTCACCGGCGGCACCACGGGAACGCCGCGCGGTGTGCCACGCCAGGTCAGGTCGCCGTTGGCTGCCGCACAATTTCTCGAACGAGTTCCCCTGCGGCGCAACGGCGTCACCTATCTTGCCGCTCCACTGTTCCACGGCACCGCACTGACGCAGTTCATCATGTCGTTCTCGCTCGGCTGCACCGTCGTGATTGGGCGACGCTTCGATGCCGAGGCGACTGTCGCCGGCGTCGCACACCACCACGCAACCGCGTTGGTCGTTGTTCCGACGATGTTGCGACGAATCCTCGACCTCGGACCCGAAGTCCTTGCGCGCTAAGATACTTCGGCTCTGCGGATCATCTTCAGTGCCGGTTCTGCCCTACCCGCGGCGCTCGGTGACGAAGCAACCCGCGCATTCGGTGACGTGATCTACAACTTTTACGGTTCGACCGAGGTCGGCGTCGCGGCCATCTCGACACCTGCCGATTGGAAGGTCGCACCAGGGACTGTAGGGAAGCCGCCGACCAGCGTCGAGGTTCGGCTCTACGACGAGCAGGACAACCTCGTGACCGAACCGAACGTCAAAGGCACGATCTATGTCGCGAGCATGCTTTCGTTCGAGGAGTACTCCGGCGGCGGCGGCAAGAAAGGCATCGACGGCCTACTGAGCTCTGGCGATGTCGGGCACTGGGATCACGGTGGCCGGTTGTTCATCGACGGTAGGGACGACGACATGATCGTCTCCGGCGGCGAAAACGTGTTCCCGGGCGAGGTGGAGGAACTTCTCTACGCACACCCCGATGTCAGCGAGGCCGCGGTCGTGGCCGTGCCCGACGACGAATTCGGCCAGCGATTGGCAGCGTACGTCGTCCGCAGGGCCGGCTCGAACACCCTCGACTCCGACACTGTCCGCAGTCACGTCAAGGAGAACTTGGCACGGTTCGAGGTGCCGAGGGACGTGCACTTCGTCGACGAATTACCCCGCACCGCAACGGGCAAGTTGCTCCGTCGTGCCCTGGTGGCTCCCCGCGCCTCGTGAGTCTTTTCGGAGGTCAGGCGCGCCGAAAGGACTCACGAGCGGCGAAGCCGCCTATCTCAAACAGGTAGTATCCAATACCGACGGTTCCGTGTACATTCCGAGGTATGTATTCCAAACAGGTAACAGGGCTCGCATCGGCGCCGGCCCCGCAAGCCACCGGCAGCATCACCCAACGGACGGTCCGCAACGGCGACATCGACATTGCCGTGTTCGAGCAGGGCAATCTCGACGGTGAGACCGTTCTGCTACTGCACGGCTGGCCGGATTCGCACCACCTGTGGGACGGGGTGACCCCGCACCTGATCGAGCGATTTCACGTTGTGTCCGTCGACAATCGGGGACACGGAGAATCCACGAACCCGAAAAGCTTTCGCGACTTCAGCCTCTCGGCGATGGCATCGGACTACCTCGCGGTGATCGATGCGGTGAGCCCGGACAAACCGGTGCACGTGCTGGCCCACGACTGGGGCAGCGTCGCGATGTGGGAGGCGGTATGCGAGTCCGGCGCCGAGTCGAAGATTGCGTCGTTCACGTCGGTCTCCGGTCCGAACGCCGAGCATCTGAGCAAATGGGCACGCAACAGGCTGGCCCGCCCCACCCCTAAGAACGTGGGGCTCGTGCTCGCTCAGCTCGGCTCCATCGGCTACATGTTCTTCTTTATGCTGCCCATAGTTCCGAAAGCGGCCTTCGCCGTTGGTATGTCCGAACAACGCTGGCGACAAGGCCTTTCGCAGGCCGAAGGTGCACCGCTCGACGATATTCATCTGGGCCCGACGTTCAAGGACGACATCGGAAGCGGCCTCCGCGTCTACCGTGCCAACGCCGTTCCAGCGCTTGCCCAGCCACGTGAGCGCTTTACCTCGGTGCCCGTCCAGGTCATCATCGGCACCCGCGACCCAGCCGTTCGACAGTCCGGCTACGACGACGAGCTCAAGTGGGCAGCCTCGGTGTGGCGCCGCGTCGTGAAGGGCGGGCATTGGCTCCCCTTCTCCCATCCGGAGTTGTTGGCAACAGCGACAACCGAACTGATCGACGCCGTCTCAGGCAAGACGCCTGCTCGCGCCCTGCGACGTGCCGAGATGGGTAGGCAGCGGCGTGCGTTCGAGGATCAGTTGCTGGTGATCACCGGCGGCGGCTCCGGCATCGGCCGGGAGACCGCGCTCGCATTCGCACGTGACGGCGCCGAGGTAGTGCTGTCCGACATCAACCTCGCGTCAGCGAAGGAGACCGCGGCGCTGATTGCCGAGGGTGGTGGGACAGCCCATGCCTACCAACTCGATGTCTCCGACGAGACGGCGGTAAACGCCCACGCCGACCAGGTGATAGAGCGGCACGGCGTTCCCGACATACTCGTCAACAACGCAGGCATCGGCCAGGCAGGCCAGTTCTTCGACACTCCTGCCGCCGAATTCAAGCGCGTGCTGGATATCAACCTGTACGGAGTTATCAACGGCAGCAGAGCTTTCGGCTCCAAGATGGCCGCCCGCGGCCTCGGCGGTCATATCGTCAACCTGTCGAGCATGGCCGCCTATTCACCTCAGCAGGGCTTCTCCGCCTACTCGACCAGTAAGTCTGCGGTCTTTATGTTCTCCGACTGCCTCCGTGCGGAACTTGCTTCCGCCGATATCGGCGTCAGCACGATCTGTCCCGGCATCGTTCATACGAACATCGTTGCTACGACGACCTTCTCCGGTGTCTCGAAGGAGGACGAAGCCAAGAAGCAAGAGCGTTTCGACCGCCTGTACAAGATGCGAAGGTACGGCCCCGAGAAGGTCGCGAAGCAGATCGTCAAGGCAGTCCGGAAGAACAAATCGATCGTCCCGGTCACACCCGAAGCGCATTTGCAGTACCACGCAAGTAGGTTGATGCCCGCGATCGGACGATTCGCTGCAACGCGAACCGACATCACCAGCTAGCACAGACGGAAATAGTGTTGGTTTACTCCCGGATTCCGGGAGGAAACCAACACTATTTCGCTGGGTTCAATCCTGATCGAACGCGATGTGCACTCCATCAGCCTCCGGAACGGTCTGGCACGCCAACGTCAACCCGCGGTCGAGTTCCTCGTCGATCAGAGATTCGTTGAGCAACATACGAGTTCGTCCACTGCGGACCGAGCACACGCACGTCCCACAGGCTGACTCCCGGCACACGTACGGCACGTCGAGCCCCTTGGCGAGCAACACATCGAGTAACGGCTCGTTCTTCGGCCAATCGATGTCGTAAGTCTCGCCTTCGAATTCGATTGTCGCGGTGTGAGCTCCGGGTGCGGCGGTGCGGCCGGCCTTGGGTGACGACGCCACCCTGACCTCGGGTTCGGCAAACGGATCCACCTCCAACGAGCGGTACTCCTCGTTGCGGATTCGCGATGGCGGGACAGCCAACTGCGCAAGAGCTGTGCGCGTGGTAGCCGTGAAACCCGCTGGCCCGCAAATATATACGTCACGGTTGGCAAAGGGGCGAGCGAGCGCGGCGATGTCCGCACTTCCCGGCAGACCCTGATCTTCTTCCATCCAGTCGACAATCGTCAGCCTGCCTGGGAAGCTCGCCGCCAACTCGTCCAACACCCAGGCGAAGATCACCGACTCCCGGTCACGGTTCGCATAGAACAGCGCGACGTCGCCGGACCCCGCCGTCAAGATGGATTTCGCAATCGACACGACCGGGGTGATTCCGCTACCCGCAGCACACAGCAATACGTCGGCATCGAGAGAACGTGGGACGAACGAGCCGGACGGTTCCAATACGGTGAGAACGGTGTCGACGGCGACGTTGTCACATATCCAGTTGGACGCGTATCCGCCCGCCGTGCGTTTCACGGTGACCGCCGGCCTGTCTTCGCTGTGTGGACTGCTGGACAACGAGTAGCACCGCGCGACGGACCCGCCGCGGCCCTCCTGCTCGCTCGGGATTCGCAGCGTCAGAAACTGTCCGGGTGAATAGATGAACTTCGCCTGAACAGCCTGGGGCACATCGAGGACGAGGGTGACGGCATCGGCGGTCTCCTTGATCACCTCGAACACGGTGACCTGATGTGCACGGGCATTCATCCTGCCGCTCCCGCCCAATCCGGCACGGCTACGCGTGCTTTCGTGGCCATCCCGAGTAACTGTGCCGTGACTTCTTCGCGCCGCTCGTAGGGCAGATAGTGTCCGGAATCGCGGAAGATCAATACCCTGCTGCCCGCGACGTGCTGCCCGATGATGCGAGCGTGCTCGACTGTCGTCAGACGGTCTCGCGAGCCGGTCATGACCACCACTTCCAGACCGTCGAACGCCGAGAGAACGGAGTGTCGATCATGGTCCAGAATCGAGCCGCCGAGCGCTGCGACACTACGGGGATTCGCCTGTGCCGCTTGTAGAACCGCCCGGTCCATGTCATGTCGCCGGGGCCGGGCACCGAACAGTCCGCGTCGTGTTCCCTGCCGCGCAAGGAACAGCGGCCTGCTCGGCAGCTTCACCCGGGCCGAGATCGCGAGCACCGCCGCCGCCAAGCGTTGATAGCCCGGCAGAGTTCGGTACTGCCCCAACAGATTTCCCGCAGCGGTAGAGACGAATGCAACCCCGACCGCCCGCTCCGCAACCAACCGTGGATGCCGCTCGGCGAGCGCCATCATCGTCATGCCACCCATCGAGTGTCCACCGAAGACGATCGGTCCGACCGGAACGACCGCATCGACGAGAGCCGCGAGGTCGTCTGCCAGAAGCTCCAGCGATGCAACCGTTTTCGCTGACTTACCGTGCCCACGATGGTCGTATGCGATCACACGAAGGGTCGGGTCTGCCGCAATCAAAAGTTCTGCAACGTCTTCCCAACCCTGACTCGACAACGTCCAACCGTGGGCAAGGACGATCGTGACATCAGGTTGGGGCGAACCCCATTCGGTGACATGGAGCCACGCGTCGTCGGGACGCGGAAACCGATACTCCGTCCGCTGCGCGATCCGCGCTATCTTGCTCATCGGCTGCTTCCGATCGGCACGCTCGTCGGCTTGGCTTCGCGCTTGTCGGGCGGCGACGCGAAGCGATTCAAGACGCGCGTGCCCACCTTCTCCATCGTCTCGATCGAGAAGGGTTGCGCAATACGCCGGTTGATTCCCGGCGCGATCCTGAGCATGAAGTAGCCGAGCCAGGCTTCGGTTCGAACCGGAACGACGGCAAGGTCGAACCGAACAGCTCGAACAGCAGCCCGCGCAACGAGATCGGGACTCATGGGAGAGAAAGGAAGCCGCTCGGCGAACTCCTGAATCTGCTTGCTGATCTGTTTTCCGCGTTCGACGAGCTCGCTGTCGACACCGACCGTGATCGAGTTCTGTCCGATGTTGGTATTGATTACGCCGGGGCAGATGGCGCTGACGCCGATGCCTTTGGGGCCGAACTCGAGTCGTAGGCACTCTGTCAGCATTTTCACGCCAGCTTTGGACACCGAGTACGGCGACATGACCGGAGTGGGTGTGAACGCCGCGGCCGAAGCGATGTTCACGATGTGGCCGCCTTCGCCACGCTCGATCATCTGCGAACCGAATACTCGGCAGCCGTGGACGACACCCATGAGGTTGACGCTGAGCTGACGGTCCCAGTCGGCCGGCGTGAGATCGAGGAATGCACCGCCGACCAGCATGCCCGCGTTGTTCACCAACACGTCCACTACGCCGTGGTCGGCAAGAACGTCTCTGGCGAAGGTTTCCCACTCGTCCGGCTTGGTGACATCCAGCCTGGACGCGGACGCGGTATGGCCCTGCGCCCGAATCATCGCGGTCGTTGCCAGCGCTGCATCGAGGTCGAGATCGGAAACGATCACGTGGGCGCCATTTTTGGCAAACCTGATCGCGGTCGCGCGACCGATGCCACTGCCCGCTCCGGTCACAACTACCAATGTCGGTCTCAAACCATTGATCTTCACACCGTCTCCTTGGCTGCCACCGAGCGGTCGAGCGATTCGGCGGCCGCGACGCCGTACTGGTATACGTCGAGGTCGTAATGTCGGTTTTCCCAGTACATTTCGCCGTGTGTCGACGGCCGGAACGGCGAATCCCCCTTGTCGTCGATGTAATAGGTGTTGGACCCTGCGCAGGTCGGCGTGAACAGAAAGTTGCGTTCCTGCCGCTTCAGGCATTTCTGGAAGTAGTCGTCGTGGACGTCCTGCCGAATTTCACACGTCGTCGCGCCGCGGCGTTTCGTCTCGGCGATCGCGCGGCTCAGATGCGCTGCTGTCGCTTCGATCATCCACAGGTACGAGCCGAGAACGAACCCGTACGGACCCGTGATCGTGAAGATGTTCGGGAAGCCCGGCATCGAAACACCCTGGTACGCCTGGTATCTGTTCGTATCCCAGAATTCTTCGAGATCCTTGCCATCGCGTCCGACGACGGGGAACGGTGGCACCGCGCCTTTTTCCCACAGCTTGAAACCGGTCGCGCAGATCAGGACGTCGGTTTCGTGTTCGACGCCGTCGGCAGTCACCACCCCGTTTTCGGTGATGCGGTCGATCGAGTCGGTCACCAAACTGACGTCGGGTCGGTTGAAGGTCTTCAGATAGTCGTTCGACATCGACGGTCGCTTGCAGCCGAGCCCATAGGTATGGATGAGCTTTTCGCGAACGACCGGATCGTCGACCTGGCTGCGCATCCACTTCCGCGCCGGACCCTCCAACATCTTTCGCGTCGAATCGACCATCCAGCTCGGTCCGGTGAGCATTCCGCTCATAGCGAGCTCGGTAGCGACTGTGCCGATGAGCCTGACTGCCGACCGAATTCGTTTGCGCTCCATGATTTGTCGGCCGACGGAACCGACCTCGGCGTCGCGCTTCTTGAACACCCAGATAGGAGTCCGCTGGAAGACGGTGAGGTGACCGACCTCGTCGGCGATGGCAGGCACCAATTGCAGCGATGTGGCGCCGGTTCCGATCACCGCCACCCGTTTGCCGGCCAGCGCCACGTCGTGATCACACAGCGCGGTGTGCATCAGCGTGCCACCGAAGCTGTCGAGTCCGGGTATCGCCGGCATTTTCGGCCGCTCCAGGCCGCCGATCGCCATAGCGATGTAGCGACCGGTGATCTCGCCGCCGCCGTCGGTCGCGAGCCGCCAGACTCCGTTGTATTCGTCGTACACCGCGGACGTGACATTTGTGTTCAGCCGCAACTTGTCTCGCAACCCGTACTTGTCGACGACGTCGTCCGCATAGTCCTTCAGTTCGCTACCTGGAGCGAAGACACGCGACCAGTTGCCACGCTGCTCGAAGGAGAAGCTGTAGATGAACGACGGGATGTCCACCGCGACACCGGGATAGGTATTGGCGTGCCACGTGCCGCCGACCTGATCCCATTCGTCGAGGATGACGAAGTCGTGAATACCCTGGCGTTGCAACGCGATGCCGGTACCGATACCGCCGAATCCCGCGCCGATGACGACAACTTCGTAGTCGGGGATGCGTCGCTGCGCTGTGGGTGCAGGCTCGACGTCTGTGGTTGTGCTCATGGGTTTCCGTCCTGCCCGAGGGCCTATTTGACGCGATCTTGGAGGACGCCGTCGGTACCGAACAGCTCCCGTTGCCACTTCTCGAGGACCTCGTTGGTATCGATGTCGTCTGGATGGAACCCCGGCTTCAGATATTTGCGCAGGTCTGCCATCAACCCGCGGACCAAGGGCCCGCGATAGACGTCGACAGCCTGTCGAGTGACCGTGATCGGTCGCCACGCGCTGGGATCGGTCAATATCGACGCCAACACCCCTGCCGACACGAACGGGATGGTGAAGAAGTACATAAACGCCATGACGCCGATGCGCACCGACTCCGGGCCACCGACCGCGCGATAGACATCGAACGCGACGGACTTGTGCTCCAGCTCTTCCATGGCATGCCAGTTCAGCAAATGCCACGTCTCGGGATCACCCGGAATCGATTGCAGCTCTTCGCTCGACAGCAATCGCTCCCCGACAGTCGCGGTGTAGTGCTCGGCCGCGGCGGTCAACGCAAGGTGAACGTAGCCCGGCAGTACGTTCTCCCCTCGGACCAACCATTTCTGGCGCCTGCTCTCCGGTCCGAACATCAGGAGGCGAACCATCGGATATCCGACCTCGACGAGTTGTTCGTTGAGTTGCCGGTGTTCGTGGCCGTGCACCGCCTCCTGGCCGATGAACCCGGCGACCCGCTTCTTCAACACCGGGTCGGTGACCTGATCGGAGAACCGTCGAACCGAGCGGATGAAAGATTCCTCGCCGGGCGGAAAGCTGGCCGACAGCATCGCGGCCAGGTGACTCCAGACGATGTGACCTTCGACGAAATGATGATGCATGGGTTCGGGTTGACCGAACCGGAATCTCATTCGTCGCACCTTCGGGTACGGGCGGGACTGGACATGTTCGGTCGAAACCACTCCGTTGTGGTGTGAAACCATGACTATTCCTAAGTTGTAGCGATGGAATCTATTTGAGGTGATCGACGAGGACACCCTCGGTGCCGAAGAGTTCCTTCTGCCAGCGCTCGAGCAGTTCGTTGGATTCGATATCGTCCGGGTGGAAGCCGCGGCGAAGGTACTTGGCCAGTTCTGGCATCAGGCCTTTGAACATCGGGCCGCGGAACAACGCGTACGCCTCCCGTGCCCGTCTTACGGGACTGCGACGGGCATACGGGTCCCGTGCAAGCGACACCGTCAAAGAGGTGAATGTGAGCGGAATCGTCAGCGCGAGCACAGCCGCCATCACTGCGATACGCATTCGCTCGGATCCGCCGACTGCTCGGTACACGTCGAACGCCACCGACTTGTGTTCCAGTTCCTCCAAGGCGTGCCAATTCAGCAGATTCCACATTTCCGGTTCGCCTGGAATTGCCTGGACCTCGTCATTGGACAGCACGCGCTCGGCGAGAACGGCAGTGTAATGCTCCGCGGCAGCGGTCATCGCCAGATGCAGCCGGTCCGGGATGCGATCCTCGAACCGAATCTGCCTCTGCTTCACCGAGTCTCGGTCGAACCATTCGATCGGGTAGCCCAACTCGACGAGTTGCTGGTTCAGGCGGCGATGCTCCTGTCCGTGCATCGCTTCCTGCCCGATGAACCCTGCGACCCGCTTCTTCAACACCGGGTCGGTGATCTGATCGGCAAACCGTCGGACAGAGCGGATGAACGACTCCTCCCCTGGCGGGAACGATGCCGAAAGTCCGGCCACGAAGTGGTTGAACACCGGATCGTTGTTGACGAAGTACTTGGCGGCCGCACTTTCCTCGCCAAAACGAAAGCGAATTCGCCTCGTCTTCGGGTAGGCAGCAGGCGGTGTCGACGTTGTCACCATGAACGTGGCCTTTCCTCGAACAGTAAGTATCTAGTACTACGAGTTCGTACTAAACGAGGCTAAGTCCACAGTGAAGGTTTGGCAAGTGCTCGAGACCTAGAGGTTTACGCGCGCGGCTCAGAACGGACGCGGAGACTACGACCGAGCGGACCGGCCAACTCAAGCGAGCCGGAACGCTCTGTCAGTCAAAGAGATTCGGTACGACGGAGAGTTCCTCGTCGGGATCGAGAACGACACCGCGGGATGCGGCCGATGCAGACAGTGCGCCCCACACGATGACAGTCAACTCGTCGACGAGAGCATCCTTCTCGATGGTCGGCGTATTCAACCAGCGGAGCACGCTCAGCGCCACGGCGCCGAGTATCGCATCGACCAAGTACTCCATGTTGTCACCGTTTCCGCCCCGCATCCGGATGATGGAGCCGAGCATGGCGACGGTTGCATCCGCCGGCGCCATCCCACGCTCCAGCAAATCCGTCGCCGAATGGGAGCCGGAAAACTGCGAATTGACCACGAAGCGAAACACATTCGGCCGTTCAACGACCAGATCGACATAGGCGCGAAGGCCAGATCGAACTGCTTCGAGGGCGGCTCCGGCAACAACCAGGTGCGGCGTCAACCGTTCCAGCACCAGTTCCTGAACCCGTTCGCTGACGCCTTCGAACAATTCTTCCTTGTCACGAAAGAAGCGATACAACTTTGGGCGCGGAATTCCAGCGGTGCCGATGATGTCATCGATGGACAGGTCCGGCCCGAACTCGTCGATGGCACGCAAGGTCGACTCGATCAGATCAGCCTTCACGCCGGCCCGATGTTCGCGCCATCGGTCCGTCCGGGCGTCACCCTTCAATTCGGGTAGGCGCCCTCGCGCGGAAGTACTGTCCTTCGCCACTCGTCGCACTCTAGTTCACACGCAGTCCATCCGAAGACGGTGTCGAGCGGCCACGGACAATCAGAGCGCGTACAGCGGCACGAACGTGCACGGAACAGGCTGGCGCTGCTCGGCTGTCCCCAAAGCGTTCCCGATCATCGCGACGGCCGTCGGTGAGTACGGCTGCGCAAAGTGCTGCGAGAAGTCGGTGGGGCAAGCCTGGTTGATGTACTCGATGCTTGCGTTGGTCGCTCCTGCCGGCGGAGTCAGTCCACCGTAGAGACCGACCTCGTCGGCGATGTCGGTGATCTGCGTGTACGTGATCGATGGGGTGAGATGGTCGGTCGCGAGACCGAGTGCGTAGGGGTTGATGAAATTGAACGGGATGGGCGGAACGACGCCGTTGTTTTCGATCACGTCGAACACACTCTGCGGGATGGTGTTTCGTGCAATTGCGGCGACGTCCACGGGCAGGCCGGTCGCCTTGTACGGCGAGGAGAGCAACACCATCTTGTCGAGGATGTCAGCGCCGCCGAGTTGTTCGATGAAGTACCGCGACACCAAACCACCCTGCGAATGACCGACCATGTCGATCCTCGCGGCGCCTGTTGCCTGTCGCACCCGTGCGACGAGATCGGCAACCTCACGAGCGGAACTGGCCACTGGGTCGAGGCCGATGATCCCCGGCGGCACGTTGTAGATCTTGCGTCCGTAATTGATCGTGTAGACGCAATAGCCCTGGTTGTAGAGGTACGGCGCCAATGCTGTCCAGTTCACCGCAGCAGACAGGAAGGTCGAACCAACCAGAACGACGGGATTCGGATGCGCTTCCGACGGCGTGCATTCGTAGTCGTCGGCGCCTGGCACCTTCCCGTTCCAGTCGTTGATTGCGACCGTTCCGAAGGCGTAGCCGTTCCCGTACGGAACGGGCAGCGGATCGGACGCGGGCAGAGGTTTCGCAGACGCCCCGGCTGCCGAAACGACGAGCCACGACATCGCGACCAAGAGTACGGTCGCGAACCGTCCGATACCTGCAGAGCTGAACCCCGGCACAGCAACTCCTTCACTTCTTTGTGAAGTCCGATTACAACACGATGCCTTGTTTACAACAAGACATCGTTTCCAGAGCGGATCGCTTCCGGGTCCACCGACATTATCTGACTGATGTGTCAGCCGGTAATTCGGTTGATGCAGACTACGAGCGCTTCCTGCGTACCGCCGCAAACAATCTTTACGAACTACTCGATGCAAATCCCGACCTGACCACCGTCGTGGTTCGCAACGGCACGATCGACGAGGCGATCACTGCCCGAATGCTCGGCCTGCTGGACGGCTTCACAGTCACGCTCTCCATGTTCGTCCAACGTGGACTCTCAGACGGCATCCTCGATCCCGACCTCGACGCGGACTCCGTAGCCCACATCCTGACGGGCTATGCGATCGGTGGACTCCTCCGCGGTGTACGCGGAGACGTCACGGCATCCGAACGCGAACGCTACGTCGATACTGCGATAACAATGGTTCGGAAGTTCGCGGTGTCGCCGACCGTGACCTCGGCCTGAAGGTCAAGGCTGGCCTCGCCCAACCGAATCGGTTGCTTCAGACGGTGAGACCCGCCGTGACCATGTGTGTGATTTCTTCGCAAATATCGTCGAGTGTCACTGCTGCTCCGGCAATTTCATCGGCAAGTGCGAGTTCCTGTGCCAAGGAGTTCACTGCACCGATCACTGCTATCGCGAACAGGCGATACTCCCTGTCCTTGGCCTCACCGCGTTCAACGGCACTGGTCGCCTCGTACACGACCACTGCGGCAATACGCTCACGCCACCCCCTGCGCCACTCTTCGACAACGGGGCTCACCCCGACGACCTCGACGTAGCAGACCCGCGCAGAACGCCTATCGCGGCACGTCACCGCGAGGTAGGCGCGGAAGGCGTGGCTGATCCTGATCGACATCGGTTCGCCCTGAGTCGCCGCCAAAGCTTCGAGACTGGATTCGGTCGCCTTGGAAGTCAGATCTTCGACCAGCGCGATGAGCAATTTCTCGCGACTCCCGATGTCCTCGTAGAAGCTGCGGGTAGAGACATTCGCGGTGGAGCAAAGCTGCTCGATCGATGTAGCCGAAAAGCCCTTGGTGCCAAACAATTCGAGTGCTGCGTCCACCAATCTACGGCGCCGCTCGTCGCCACGTTCGGCAGCGGAACGTCCACCGTAGACGCGACGTTCCGCCGCGTTGGACTCAGAAGTTGGCACGAGGACGATCGTACCGACGCCGGCCAAGAACGCATCCTCAGGTAGCCCGATCCGATAACCCTGATTGCCGAAGGCTGTCGGCCGAGTTCGCAGGTCTCATGTCGTAGGGACCACGACGAAGTAGATCGTGGAACTCGTTCGGTTGCAATGGATATCCCGTGAGATGGCCCTGCACGAAGTGCACACCCAATTCCTGCAACACCTGCAGCTCGTCGATGCGTTCGACGCCTTCGGCGCAGATGACCATGCCGAGTTCGTGCGCAAGTCCGACCACTGCTCGAACAATCGGCTCCTGCTCGGGTCGTTCGCCAAGGCCAGCAACGAAAGTCCGGTCGAGCTTGATGCCGTAGATCGGTAAGCGATTGAGGTATCCGAGATTCGAATAGCCCGTCCCGAAATCGTCGATGGCGAACCGAACACCCGAACCACGCAGTGTCTCCAACGACGCCAGCACTGCATCGTTGCCCTCGAGAAATGCATCTTCGGTGATCTCGAGGACCACCTGGGTCGGATCTAGTTTCGTATCGAGTAGTGCCTTCGTCACACGAACCGCGAATGCCGCATCTGTGATCTGTTGACTGGACACGTTCACGGAAACTCGGATCGGCCAACCAAGTTCGGCCCACGTCACGGCTTGCGCGAAGGCGGTGCGCATCACCCAGTCGCCGAGTTCGGCCATTGTGCCGAAGGATTCGGCAAGATCTACGATCTCCGGCGCGGAGAGGATGGGGTTCCCGTCCTCGTCCAGCCAGCGGAGCAGCGCCTCGGCTGCCACAACCGCACCGCCCACGGAGTCGACGATCGGCTGATAGACCAACGACAGTTCCCTCGCTGCGAACGCCGACCGAAAACGCTTGTCCATATGAATCCGATGGATCGCGGTCTCGTACATGGCCGTTTCGAACTCTGCGATCGACCCGCGCTCCGCAACCTTGGCGGCTGCGAGCGCAATATCTGCACAACGCAGTACCTCGTCGACCGAACCTTCCTGCTCCACTGTGATGCCCACTGTCATGCTGACTGCAAACGCCATACTGCCGAGGTCGTACAGGCCCGCCACCGCCGCCTTGATACGTTCGGCGGCGGCCATTGCCCTGGATCGACTCAGGCCTGCTTGCAGCATGACGGTGAACTCGTCACCACCGAAGCGCGCTATCAGTGCGTCGTCGACTGCTCCGCTGAGACGTTTCGCGACCTCGACCAACAGTGCGTCGCCGACCGAGTGTCCGTTCATATCGTTGACCGATTTGAACCGATCCAGGTCGCAGAACATCACCGTCGCCGCTCCGCACGTCAGCAGCCTCTTTCCGAGTTCCGCCTCGAAATAGGCGCGATTCGCCAAACCAGTCAAACTGTCGGTGCGGGCGGCGAATTCGAGTTGCGTGCGCATAAGTATCTGGTCGTCGACATCACGCAACGCAAGCATGTAGCCGTTGCTGAGCCGTGCCCAACTTGCCTCGATATGGACAGTTGTCCCGTCTGACCTGGCCGCCAGAAACGACAGATGATCCGACGCCGTTCGACTCGGACTCGTCAGCCACCCCAGCACATCCGTGTCATGTAGGTCGTGTACGAACTCGTCGATTCGGCGTCCGTTCATCGACGAGGGATTCCGCAGGAGTACTCGCCGTGCCGCAGGGCTCGCATACTCGACGAGACCGGACGGACCGACGCGCACGATCACGTCGCCCGTGCTGTCGACGAGCGCGCGGAAATGCCGTTCGCTCGCTTCTATCTGGCGATGCAGCCACAGGTTCGCTCGAACGACCCGCCACTGGCGCGCGGTGATGACGAGCAGAACGATCGCAAGAACTATTCGAGTCCCCGGCGAGGTTGCGCCACCGAATATCACCGCGCACACGGTGACGATCTCGAGCACTGTCGCGATCCGAACGACGTGACCGTCGTCGAGCGGTCGCACAGTCTCCGGTTTTGAGGTGATGCACACCCCACCGATGAGGATCAGCAGCGACGACGACACCCATAGGTAGGCGGCAACCGAATCGGACACGTCGACAGCCCAGCCGAGGACCCGCGAGTCGCCGAGCATCGCCAGAAAGAGTCCCGCGGCTACATATCGACCCGCCACCTGACCGAACGGCTTTCTCCCCCAGACGATCGCGGCAACGGCAAGCCCAACCCAGTCCACAACGACGGCGAGAAATCCCATCAACCCGAATGCGGAAGTCGTCTCGTTCCCGCCTTCTCCGAAGAACCGAACTATGTCCCACTGAACCCCGATGACAAACGCGCAACCCGTGATCGCGAGCAGGTCCAGACATACCTCCGCGAGCTTTCCATCGAGTCCTGCGGCAGCACCAACGCCGTCAATCCGAGGACTGTTACGAGAGTTGCAACGTTGAAAACGATGCTGGTGGTCCATTCGGAACCGACAAACCACGAGTTCGGATCCGAAAGGACCCACAGATTCCCGACCCCGTTGCAGAGTTGACCGAACCCGATCAGAAGCCAGCCACATCGAGCAACCGCAACCTGCCTCGTCGAGCCGAGCACACATGCGATCGCAGCACAGAAGGCGGTTGCTACCAGTAGGAAGTCCAGGCTCTGCGGTCGCACGAGCGACGCAACAGCGCACACGAGCGCGATACCAAAAGCTGCGCGTGGCCAGGTCATATCAACACCGGCAGCCCGCCGTCCGACTGCGGGCATTCGTCACGGGGTTCTCGACTTTCCCTCAACACGAACTTAGCCGACCGGGGTGTCAGCGAGTTTGTAGACAATATCGAATCGTTGCACATTGAACGAAATCTCGCCTGTGAGTGGCACCACAGCGCGCCGGCTGCCTCGTGCCTCGACGCCTATGTCGGCCGCGGGTCCAGCCATTGCTCGGCGAGTCGAGCAAGGGTTTCGTCAGCGGCCAAGGCACGTTGCGCGTCGTCGATAAGGCCGCGTAGGCGGTCGTCGCCCTTCCGAACAGCGATCGCGATCTCCTCGTGGGAGATGTCGCGTTGCACCACTTCGACCTTCGGTCGGTCTCGTACCAACCAGGTGAGCACGGGCGCAAGCTTCATCACAACGTCGCACCCGCCGGAGGACAGATCATCGAGCGCCTTGTCGATGTCGTGGTAGTCGTAAGCACGGACTGCGGCCGCGCGCCCCTTGGCGACAAGCGCGTCAGCGATCGGCTGGCTTGTATTGCCTTGCTGAACACCGATCGTGAGACCGTCGAGATCGTCGATGCCTCGCACGTGTGGCAATCGCTCGGTGTCGACGGCAATGGATTGACCTGACTGGAAATAGGCAGAACAGAAGTCGGCCATCTCACGTCGCCCTGGGGTGACGGTCGTTCCCGATGCAATGCAGTCGACCACGCCGTCGTCGAGCATTGCGAAGATGCCGTTGAAATCGGTTCCCTTGTAGGGGACCAATTCCCACGCCCGACCGAGGACCCGTGCAATCGCTCGAGTGAATTCGATATCGAATCCCGTTGCGGTGCCGTCGACATACAACTCGAACGGCGGATCGGGCAGCGCAGCGCCGATGCGAAGGGGTGGCAAAGCTGCCATAGCTACTCCTGCCTATCCCGGCGATTCATCCGAATAATTGTCGCCCTATCTGACCGGAAGTGCACCTTCCATGCCGCCGACGTCGGTGATTTTCCAATCGGAGTTCTTGTCGACGGTGACGTTGTAGGTCACGGTGGTCTGACCTCCGTCGGGCGTCTGCGCGCTCGTCGACGTGACGTTGACGAAGACGTTCACCACGTAGATACCGCCGGTCTCGGACGCGACCTTCGCGGCGATCGGAGTGGCAGACGACGTCCACTTGAGTGGTACGAGAATCTCCTGCAGCTTCGGCGCGGTTGCGTCGAATTTGTTGGCAAGTTCCGGGCTGGTGTTTGCCTTGAGCTTCGCCAGCCAGTCGTCGACGTTCTGGAAATCGATGTTCGAGGCCCCGATCGCATAGTCGGTCGCGACCTGCTCGGCACGTCGATCGTCGGCAGCCGCGGCCGCGTTGTCGTCGACTTCACCGCGAGCCGAGATCAGGAGGAAGCCCAGGATCGCGACCGCAACGATCAGAGCAACGATCGCCGCTGTGATGGCGATCGTCGACATCCGTAGCGACAATGTCCGGGTGGGCGTGGCTCGGCCGAACTTGGTGCGGGCGCGACCTTGTCCGCGCTCGTTACATCGTTCGTTTCGTCGGTTGTCATCGATGACTCCTAAATCAGTGCTACTTGACGTTGATCTGTAAATGGACGGCGCCGTCGGGACTTGTCGACTCCAACGCTTGCGCGATCAGTGCGCTGATGTCCACCTGCGGAAAGCTGGTGGTTGCCAGTTCTGCAAGCGGTTGCACCGATGGAGCCAGAGCCCTGAAGTCAGGTCCCGTCGTGCGGAAGTAGTCGGCAAGCCGGTTCAGGAACGGCGCAAGTCCGTTGCCCTGCACATACATTGCCGGCGTGTCGCCCGTATCGGCCAACCGCTGAACCGATTGCGCTATCTCGTCGACGCGTTCCGCGAACTGCCGCCACAGCGGGGACCCGGACACCAGAGCCGGACCGACCCAGTCCATGTCCGGTGCGATCGCCTGTAGATCGATGAGCATGCCCGCGAACTTCGGCGTTCGACTTAGCAGAGTTGCGGCAAGCAGATCTGTGGATCTCGACAGTTGCGGAACGATCGATTCGGTCCCGGACAACGCCTCGTCGAAAGTGTTGATGAACGACGAGATGGCCTTCGGGTCAAGCTGATTGAGCACCTCGGTCACCAGCCTGGATACCTCCGGAATGGAAATCGGCATCCGGATGGTGCTGGTGTCGACCTGCGCGCCATCGGTGAGATACGGTCCGTCGGCGGTGCGTGGGGTGAACTCGATATACGGCTCACCGAGTGCCGAAATATTCTCGATGCGAACAACACTCGCAGTCGGAATGCTGAACTTACGTTCGACGCGGAAGTCGACCTGCACACCGCCCTCGACGTTGGCGACCGAGGTTACGTCGCCGACTTCGACTCCGGTCAGCAGCACCGGCGACCGTGGACCCACGCTGCCGGAATTGGTCAACACCATCGACATGGAATCGAATTCGGTGAACGTATCGACGCGGACCACTCCGAAGGCAAGGTAGGCGGACCCGAAGACGAGTACTGCGAGGATGGATCCCAACGACGCGATCGAACTGATCTTCATCGCACTGCCCCGATCATGCGTAGCGTCTGCAGAATTCGATCGACCTGGTCGTCGGTGGACACCGCCGGAGCTGCAGCATCGGTTGCCGTCACCTCGACGACGTTGACCTTCGGACCACGTTCGACGAACGGAATCACTTTGTCCCGCAACAAGGAGACGAGGAGGTTCAGGTTCGACGGTGCGTCGAGATCGAATGGTCGACGGGTGAACGCCAACGGGACGAAGGCCTTCGCCGCGGCGTCACCCTCGGTGATCAGCGGTCCCAACCACTGCAGCGAAAGCCCGATCTCACCCAACGCGCCGAGGACACCGACGACTTCGGCGATGGAAGCGACAGCGTCGCCGAGGTGCTGGACCGTCGGTTCGGTCAGGATGTCCGCGAAAACGGGTAGATCTTCCTGCACCGCCTCCGACGTCGCGACGAGAGAATCCATGAGTGCGTCGACTTGGTCGAGGTTGCGAGACAGGTCTTGGATGTCGGACCCGACCGTATCCGCGATGCGAGCGGTCTCCCTCGGGTCCGCAGGCAGCACCGCATTGACGCGTTTGACGATGTCTTGCAACTGCGAGATCGCGCCGCCTTGGACGAAGAGCGCCATGCCGGCCATCGTGTCTTCGATCTGGACCGGCGGCTTCGTCTGCTCGATCGGAATCACACCGTCCGGTGGAATCGGATCGCCGAACCCACCGGGTGGGGTCGTCACCGCAATGTGAATGTCACCCAGGATGGTGTTCTGCCGCAGTTCGGCACGTGTTGTTCGGGGCAACCGCACCGATTCCGACACGTCGATGTCGACGACTACATAGCCGACCGGAGCGTCGGCCGTCGGGTCGACCACGTGCACGCCTGCCACAGTGCCGATTTGAGCACCGTTGGCGAGGACCTTGGCGCGGGCAGGAAGATTCAGAGCGTTGGCAAGTTCGATCTGCACACGGTAGGTGGGACCCGAAACGGTGGTACCTGGCACGGGGACTGTCGAAGGATCGATCGCACAGCCACTCAGTGCAGCGAGTGTGCCCGCAACCGCCATCGCAACCAGCGATCGTCGAAGCTTGTGTGGCGTCCGTGAATTCATCGTGCACCCGCAATCCCGAGCAGCAGCTGCGCGAGCGGAACGCGCATCATCTCCTCAGCTCTACATTGTCCCGGCGACATCACGTTGATGGCGGCGCAGGCGATGTCGGCCTGCGGTTGGGCGATCGCCACTGTCGGCGTCGCGTAGGACATCGCGGGTCGCCCCGGTCGCAGGATCGACGGACCGAGTGAACGCGGTGCCGATCGTGGGGATCATCGCGATGATCTCCTGCAGGGAACCGACATTCGCCGATATCCAGCGCAGCAAAGGCACCGTGCTGTCGAGGGCTTTGAAGATCGGATCTCCGAATACGGTGGTGATGTCGTTGAGGACAGGTAGCAGTTTCCGCAAGCCGTCGACGATGGGCGGCACCTCGACGAACAGTTCGTTGTTGACCTGATCGATGACGGGAGTGAATCGGGTCATCATCGACTTGATGTCGCTCCACCCGTTGGTGATGCTCGCCGCAAGCGAACTCAGCACGTCGATCAGCGAGCCGATGTGACCGATGGCCGCGTCGGGGGACTTCAGGGCGCTGCCGAGCTTGTTGATGATGTCGTTGAGTTGCGGTCCCGTACCGACTGTCGCGTTGTCGAGTGCGGTGATTCCGTCGCCGAGCACGGTCCGAGCGGATCCAGGTTCGGGTCCGAGTGTCTCGTCGAACAGCTTCGCGAGCGAGTCGAGAGTCTCGGTCAAGCTCTTCGGTGTGAGCGTCTTGGTGATGCAGATGCCGCTGTCCCAGTCTTCGGTTGTGGTTCCCATGCCGAGCACGGCGAGATCGCGGTCCGCGACGAGCGTGTCGGACATCGTTGTCGCCGAAACGTCAGCTGGCAGAGCGTACTTCGCATCGACTTCGAATTCGACACGCACAGTCGGTCCTTGCGGTTGCGTGGCGGTCACGGTCCCGATCGGCATGCCGCGCATGGTGACGTGGTTGCCGGGGTAGAGGCCGATGCTGTCAGCCATCACCGCGCAGTACGACGTCATCTCCTTGGTCGGTTTCATGATCACGAAGTACGCGACCGCCGTGACCATTGCGATCACAACGACGCCCGCGACCGACATAAACGCACGTGCACCGAGCATCTTGTTCAGCATCAGCACGCCTTCCCCGGAACGGGGACACACAGCGGCGGTGCGGTGATCGCGACGTCGGACTGATCGAGTCCGATCCCGCCTGCCGGTGTGATCAGCGTGGTCATCTTGGCGCCGAGTCCATCGACCGAACGGATCAGGCTGTCCAACTTGGCCCCGAGTGCATCGAGCGCGGGAAGCGCGTTTGCCAATTCCAGTGCCATGGGTTTCAAGGTGCTGTTCCAGGCGGGCGCAAGCGCGGCGAGCCGCTCGATCACGCTGCGCAGTACCAGCACAGCTTGTTTCACTTCGGCGCGGTTGTCGGTCAAGACTGTTTCGAGAACGTTGACCTTCGTGATCAATCGGCCGAGTTCGGACTTCGCGTACTCCAGCCCGCTTACGTACTCGTCGGCCAAGGCCAGAGCCTTCGAGACATCGGCATTCTGCTTGTCGAGCACGTCCATGAGGCTCTCGACGCCGCCCAACATCCGGCGCAATCCGTCCGGGCTTTCTACGGTTGCCGATTCTATCGCCGCAAAACTCTCGCGAAGCTTATTGCCGTCGACCTCCCGAATTGGATCGCTTGCATCCTGGAAGGCCTGCACGAGACTGTAGGGCAAACGCACACGATCCGCGGCAATCGCGTTGTCGCCCAGAGGCTCTGAACCTGCGGGGAATACCGCGACGTAGTGCCCACCTGCGACTGTGAGCATTCTGATATCGAGACTTGTCTGATCGCCGACGAATACGTCGTTGTCGACGGTGAATGTCATCACGACCTTGTCGGGTTCCAGCGTCAGCGACTTGACCGAGCCGACCGGGATGCCAGCCACTCGCACGTCGTCCCCCGCTTTGACTGATTGCGCCTCGTCGAGATATGCGGTGTATGTCGTTTGTCCGATCGGTACGACGTAGAGAACCGCACTGACTGCGAGAAGAATTGCCACGCCGATGGCACCGATGATGCCGAGCCGAATTTCGCGTCGGCGGGTCTCGGCTGCGGTTCGGATTGGCTTGTTGCCGGGCATCCAGCTGCGCTTGGTCAGTTGCATATCGAAATCCGTTGTCCGGAAAGAAGAACGGACACGACCGGCGGAAGGTCGGCGTTACCGCGGGAACAGGTCAATTCGACTCCCGAAACATTCTGTGGGATAGCGGCGTTCAGGGAATCGAGCAGTCCAGGCAGCCGGGACAGTACCTCGACAGCTTCGCCAGGGTTGGGAAACAGTTTGGCTACGATGTTGTCGATATCGGGGTTCGACGACCGGGTCAGTCCCAACGTGTCCAACAGATTGTCGAGCGGCGTCAACACCTCCGGCGCGGTAAGCGCGAAGACGACGAGACCATCGATCTTCTGTTGCAGCACTTCGAAAACGTCGGCGATTTTCGCGAGCAGGACAACCAGTTGCGGTGAGCGGCCACCGATTTGGTTTTGAATCTCCGACAGGTTGCGAACCAGGGTGGCGATCACCGCTTGCCTGTCCTTGACATGACTGGAGAGGGTGCCGATGGCATCGAGTGCTGGGCCGATTCCGTTGCCGTCGCCCTCGATGACCGCAACCAAACTTTCTGCGAAACGGTTGAGGTCGTCGGGTGAAAGGTTCGCGAGAACGGGTTTGAGTCCATTGAACAGCGACGTCACATCGAACGACGGGATCGTACGATCGGTACCGATCGTCGCACCGTCTTCGATCCGCTCGGTCGGCATCGGCGGCTGCTGAATGTCCAAGTACCGCTGGCCAGTCAGCGTTTGGTACCGGATCGCAAGTTCGCTGTTCTCGTAGATCGCGTGCGAATCTTGAACCACGAGACGGACGTTCGCCAGATTGTCTTCCAGCGACACCGACTCGACTTTGCCGACCTGCACACCGTACATACGGACGTCGTCACCGGATTTGAGCCCGTTCGCGTCGGTGAACAACGCCAGGTGTGACTCGGTGTCACCGGACACCGGTCGCTTGATCGCGGAGATGATGACCACGAGGCACAGCACCATGACCAGTGCGAAAACGCTCAGCTTCACCGCAGACTTCAGAACGGACTTCATCGCGGCCCTTCCTGTGGATAGGTCACGGGCAGCCCCGCCAGCAACGGCACTGCGAGGCCCGGCACACCGCGCAAATCGATTGCCAGGTTGAGAACCGGACCATCGGGCGTGTCCTGCATGGCAGAACCGAGTCGCACCAAGATCTCCCGCAGTTGAGCACTCGACTGCTGCGGTGTGGACACCGTCTGCGCAAGTGCACCGAGCAACGGCGTGAACATGTCGGCGTAGGCACCCAGGGCGTCACGCGCGCTGAACAACATTCCGCTCAACGCCGGGAAAATGTCGTTGATGACCGCGGCGATCGTGGCATCGAAATGAGCACGGTCGGTGCGCAACACGTCGATGTTGTTGACCCGATCGAGTACGTCGATGGTCGAGGATACGAACGGCGCGGCCCCGCTCAGCGCAGATCCGTATTCGCCGAACAGGAATGACAATTCGTAGCGTTGCTGCTCGGAGACGGTCCGCGCGCCGGTGATGATCGCCTGCAACAGCGGGGTGAACGCCTTGACGTTCGTGGCCAGCTTCTCGAGCACGGTCGACAGTTGCGGCGTCAGCACATCGTTACTCACCGAAGCAAGACTGCGGAGCAGGCTACCCATGGTCGCGTCGTACACATCGTCCGCGCGCGAACCCGTCAGGTCGATGACCATGTCGTCGACCAGCGGCGACCCACCCTTCCCACGTTTCAGCTCGATTTCGCTGATACCGAACAGGTTCGCAGGCGCATAGTCGACAGCGAGGCTGTCGTCGATCCCGAATAGCTGGGATTTGTTCAGCCTCATGGTGATTCGCTGCAGACCCTCGCCGACCGGTTCGATGTCGGTAACTTTTCCGACCTGAACTCCGTCGAGTCGCACCTGCGTTGTGTCGGTGATGCCGTCGCCGAGTTGCTCGGTCTGCAAGGCGATCTCGAGGCGGTCGTCCGTGCGGGTGCTGCTGTAGATCGACCAGCCCGCAACAACAACGGCAACAACGACGGCCGCGACGATGCCAGTGCGCAGCGACTTCCCGCGATCGGATTCGACTCCAGGCATTCCGTAAGTTGGCATCGCGGCTATCCGGTGAAACTGATTGCGTTGTTGAAGCCCCACACGACCATGCTGATCACCATGTCGATGGCGATGATCGCGACAAAGCTTGCGCGAACTGCGCGACCGGAGGCGATCCCCACACCTTCGGGTCCGCCCGAGGCGAAAAAGCCGTGGTAGCAATGGATCATGATCACGACGATTCCGAAGATCATCACCTTTATGACGGCGGCGATGATGTCGGCACCGGTCACGAACTGAAAGAAGTAGTGGTCGTACACGCCTGCGGCCTGACCGTGCACGACCGTGATCAAGGTGCGGCACGAGATGTAACTGAGGATCAGCGCGATCAGGAACGTCGGAACGATCGCGATCGCACCGGCAATCACCCGTGTCGTCACAACGAACGGCACCGACCGCAGCCCGAGCGACTCGATGGCATCGATCTCTTCCGAGATCCGCATCGACCCGATCTCGGCGGTCATACGACACCCGGCCTGCGCCGCGAAGCCGATCGCCGCAGCGATCGGGGCAAGCTCACGCGTCGTCGCGAAGGCCGAGACGATTCCGGTGACGGGACCCATCCCGATCATGTCGAGCGTCGCGAACGATTCCACACCGACCGAGGCACCCATCGCCAAACCAAGCACGACGAGCATCGGCACAGTCCCGCCGCCGACGATGATCGACCCTCGACCCCACGTCATGTTGGTGATCGTCCGCATGGTCTCGGCGCGATATCGACTGAGCGTCAAGGGTATCGACGACAGCACCTGCCACATGAAGCCGAGCAGAAACCCGAACGACTCGAACGGCGACAGGAGCCCGCGCCTGCGCACGTAGAGTCGCCCCGCCCAACCGAAGCCGCGTGGTGTGTGCGGTGCCGCGGTCATCAGGCAAGCCTCGTCGGGACGAACATCGTCGTCACCTGGGTGATCAGCAGATTCACCACGACAATCGACACGACCGACAGCACCACAGCGGCGTTGACGCCGTCGGCCACCCCGCGAGGGCCGCCTTTCGCTTCGAGGCCACGCTGACAGGCGATGACCACAACGAGGAAGCCGAAGATCATCGCCTTGACGATGGAGATCCAGACGTCGATCACCGTGGTGAACGAGCCGAACGTCGCCCAGTAGCTACCCGGAGTGACACCTTGTCCGCCGATCGCGATCGCATAGCCCGCTAGCACGCCGACGAAGATGATCAGCACATTCAACAGCGGGGCGACGATCAGCATCGCCACCGCGCGCGGAATAACGAGTCGACTGATCGGGCTGATGCCCATCGTTTTCAATGCGTCGATCTCTTCACGGATGGTGCGGGCACCCAGATCAGCCGCAATCGCAGCCGCGCCGGCACCGCCGAGCAGGAACCCCGTCGCCATCGGCGCGCCCTGCTTGATCACCCCCAGACCACCGGTCGCGCCGAGCAACGAATCCGCGCCGAGGGTGTGGATGAGATTGCCGACCTGGATCGAGACGATTACACCGAACGGCACAGCCATCAAAATCGCCGGAATAGCCGTCACCGTCAGCAGATACCAACTCTGATGCAACGTCTCTTTCCACTGAAACTTGCCGCGCGCAACATCGGCCACAGTCCCGGTGACAGTCTCGATCGCAACATCCACAGCCCGACCGAACGTACGCAGACTCGACACAACTGTCTCGGAAAAATTGTCCCGAAGAACACGCCCGGGCGACGGCTTCGTCGAAGCTGTCGGAGTCGGGGTAATGGGCGTCATACGAACGGCCTTCCATAACGGGCACAAGAGGTAGTCGACATGCTTGTTCTTACGCGGGTGCGCGGTTGTACGGGCGAATATTGAACAGACCGCTGATCACTTCACCGCGGTGGATCCAATCGACCGGCGAGCGCAACGGCTGCGCCGAACGAGGAGCCGAGCGCAGCGTTCTCGACCGGGGAAAGAGGAACGCGACCCCTTTTGGGCATTCGACAAGTATCAACGCAAACGAGGCAGCGGTCACTGCACGAGAGCGAGAAGTTGTGTGTCGAACCTTGTCTCTTGTGACAATGAAAGGATGACTGAACCGTTTCCGCGTCTGTCCCTCGATGCTCCGATCGTGCAACGCTTGCTGCCGCGTCTTACGGAAATCGCCGAGATCGCGATGGCGGACACGGTGGCGGCGGTGCCTGCCTATGCACACATCCCTCCAGAGATACTCGCCGAGGAGATACTCCCCGCCGTGGTGCAGGTCTGCGCGGGATTCGTGAAGTCGTTCATCGCTGAAGGGTCCCTCGACCCGGCGGAGGTCGAGGCCATTGTCGAATACGCGACACGACGCGCCGAAGAAATGATTCCCTTCGAGACTCTCGCTTCCGCCTTGTTCAGTGGAACGCGGAGAATCTGGCGCATCGTCGCTGCTTCCGCTCGACCTGAGGACACAGCCGACCTCGCTGCGTTCGGCGATCAACTGATCGAATACATCGAACTGCTCAGTACCGCGATGACCCAGACCTACGTCGACGTCCAGGAGACGATCTTCGGTCCCGCGAACGAAGCTCGTCGACGGCTGGCCGCGGCGTTGCTTTGCGGTGACGACGTGGGCGATCTGCCGTCGAACGCCGGGATCATTCTGCACGAGCGCTATCGGGTTCTTGCGCTCTCGACGACAGCGCGGCCTTCGACTACCGCGGATGCCGTCGAGACAGTGCTGACACGGCGACGCGTTCGCGACGCTCAACGAATAGCGGAAAACTACGCGCGGGTACCTGTGTTGACCACATTCGACGGTCATTCCGGCGTTCTCCTGCTTCCGATCGAGCCGGACGACGAGACCGACCTGCTGGTCGACGGAATTGCAAAGCTGCTTAACGACAACCTCTTCGCGGGCGAATCCGAACCCGCTGTCATTGCTGCACTGCCCAAAGCAGCCGTCGAGGCAGCCGAAGTCGCGGCACTGGCTCGGCAACTCGGCCGACCTCCCGGGCTCTACCGGATCGATGACATGCTGCTCGAGTACCAAGTCACCCGACCTGGCACGGCTCGCGACAGGATCAGCCGCAAACTCGACCCCGTTCGCGAGCAACCGCATCTGCTGGAGGCCCTGCACTCTCACATCCGGCACGGACTCGACCGAAAGAGCGCAGCCGACGAACTGCACATTCATCCGAACACGTTCAGCTATCGGCTTCGTCGGGTCGCAGAGTTGACCGGCATCGATCCGGCCGAGCCGGCGGGCTCCCGGCTGCTCGCCGCCTCGCTGACGATCTCGCAGGCATTTCCTGGTCACTGATCACTTCACCGCCGCGAGACGGTCGATCAACGGAGAGAATCGCGCAAGGAGCGCTTCCGCCCTCTCGAACGAGAGAATTCCCAAACCTATACGAACCAAGTCGGGTGAGAGCCTGAACAAGAAATACATCGACCAGGCTTCGGGGTTGACAGGCACGATCGCCCAGTTGCGCCGAACGGAGCGATGGATGACGCGTGCGACCTTGTCTGGACCCGCAAACGCAAGTCGTTGCGCCGCACTCGCTTTGGCCGACCAATCTTGTTCCGCTTCGCGCGAGAGGCCCGCGCGGTTGCCATGGGCGATCAGATCGGTCCTGATAGCTCCCGGCGCGATGGCAGTGACCCCGATTCCGTACTGCGCCAACTCGACTCGCAGCGACTGGGTGGCCACAAGCACCGCGGCCTTCGCAACTCCGTAGGCCGGTTCGAGTTTGGACGGGAAGAACGCTGCGACAGAAGAGATGTTGACAATGTGGCCCCGCACACCGGCATCGATCATCTGTTTCGCGAACACCCGTGACCCGTAGACGACGCTCATCAGGTCGATGTCGATCGTCCGTTGCCACTGCGCCGCACTCATCTCGAGGAATCCGCCGAGATCCATGATCCCCGCGTTGTTGACAAGTACGTTGGGCGCGCCGAACTCGGCGGCGATCCACGCGCCGAACTGCTCCCACTGCTCTTCGTTGGACACATCGAGCTTGTAAGCGACCGCGACGCCACCGTCGGCAATGATCTCGATGGCGACATCTTCTGCAGCGGTGAGGTCGATATCCGCGATGACGACTCGGTCCCCGCCTCGTGCGAACAACTTTGCGGTCTCGCGCCCGATTCCGGCACCACCGCCGGTGACGATGACGGTCTTCATTTCGCTGCTCCGCTCACTTCGTCAGCGACGAATCGCTGACCTGCGCTGTCGACTTTTTTGCCGAAGATCTTGCCGCTGAGTTCGGTGCCGAAGTCGGCGAGGCTCATCCGACCGAGACTCATCACGCCGCGCATTGCTGACGGTGAAATTCGGGAGAGATACCAGCCTCCCCATGCTTCCAACCCGACCGGAACTGTGGAGATGTTCCATCGGATCGCTTGGCTGACCGCAAAGGCAACGCGGTCGGGTGACCTGCCGATGAACTGCTGGCCACTACCGAGTTTGGCTGCCCAACTGTCACTTTCGGCTTTGTCGACCCCACCACGACTTCCGTTGGCGGCCAGGTTCGTTGAAATCAGCCCAGGACAGATTGCGCTCACGCCGATACCGTGCGGCGCCAGTTCCGCACGCAACGCTTGGGTGCCGAACCATGCGCCGGCTTTCGCTGTGGTGTACGACGGGGCAACTGTTGTTGGCATAAACGCGCCGACGGAACAGATGTTGACGATGTTCCCGCGAACCCCGGCATCGACCATCCGTTGACCGAACAGCCGCGATCCGACGAGCGGGCTCATCATGTTGATCGCGATCATTCGGCGCCAATCGGCACCGCTCTGCTCGAGGAACCCACCGGCGATGAGGATTCCTGCGTTGTTCACGATGACGTCCGGGACGCCATGGTCGTCGCACACCGATTCCGTGAACGCTTCCCAATCTGCGACCTCGGCAACGTCGAGGCGCCTGAACTCCGCGCGTCCGCCTTTGGCGGTGATCAACTCGACCGTCTCCGGGCCAGTCTGTTCGTTGATGTCGGCGACTACGACGTTTGCCCCGTCTTTGGCAAACCGCTTGGCAATTGCTCGGCCTATACCGCTGCCCGCGCCAGTGATCACGACTGTCTTCATCGACTGCGTTCCTTCTCGTTGATGTTCTCGAATTCGGTCCCGTACTTCTGCGCGAGATCGTCGTCGATCCGAGAAAGGATCGACCTTGCGACCGCGTGCAGGTCGCGTGATCCAGAGGCCGCGCTGAGTACTTCACGCATACGCACTTCTGGGATCCGCCGAACGATCGCGCTCAACTTGTCCGACGGATGGACGCGCGCCGCAGCATGCAGCAAACCCGCGTTGTCGGATACACCCGCGACGAGTACGTCGACCTGTTCGGGTGTGGTGAACTCGAGGAACATTCCGGCGAGCGCGAATTCATTACGGTGCAACAGTTCTCGCGCAACATCCAGCAGCAGTTCTGCGGGGATGGTCGGCGCCAGATCTGCGACGGCACGGGGGTCGAGAAACGGCGCCGCATCCGCCATGTATGTCGGCCGCAGTTTTGCGAGGACGGCCTGGCCCTTCTCCGGATGATCGAGTCTGAGGGCACCACCCACGCGGCCGCCGACGAGTGGAGGGATAGCGGCATGTGGGTAATCGCCATGTCGAGCGCTTTCTGTTGACTGGTTCGAGTCTGTTCGACAAGAGCGACGAGGTCAGCGCTCTGTTCGCTGGTCAACTGAGCAAGCACCGGCAGGTCGTGGCCCAGGACGTCGCCCAGGTCCGATGTCGTGGAACGCTGCTTGGGGTCGGACACGTCACACCTTCCCGCTCGCAAGTGTTCTGGGCACGGTGGTGGACGAGGCTGTCGTCGAGTACTGGTAGTTGTCGAGAGGGAAATGTTTATTGCCCCACCACATCTCGGCGTGGGTCGACAGCCGGATTGGTGCCGGGTCACCCTGGTAGTTGAGGTAGTACGTGTTCGAGCCAGCGCAGGATCCACTGTGCCACAACGACCCGTCTCCACGCTTGCGGCACAGTGCGTAGTAGTCGTCGTGCGGCTTCTGCTTGATCTCTGCCGTCGTCTCACCGCGACGTAGCGTCTCGACGATCACTCGCGCGGCATGCCGGCTCGTGCACTCGATCATGGCGATGTAGGACCCCGCCGCGAATCCGTACGGCCCGGTGATCAAGAAAGAATTCGGGAATCCGGGAACGCTGACGCCCTGGTATGCCTGATACCGGTTTCGGTCCCACCATTCGTTGAGATCCACACCGTTTCGACCGAGGAGCGGAAAGGGTGGCGTCGAACCACGTTCCATAACCTTGAAGCCGGTTGCGTAGACGATCACATCCGTCGGATGTTCGCGGCCGTCGGCGGTCACGACGCCGGTCGCGGTGATACGGGTGATCGGATCAGTGATCAGCTCGACGTTGCTTCGGTTGAACGTTGCGAGGTACCGATTCGACACCGACGGCCTCTTGCAACCCAATGCATATGTCGGCGTGAGCTTCTCACGCAAGATGGGATCGGGCACCTGCGACTTGTACCAGAGCTTCAACGCAGCACCTGCCGCATCGAGGACGAAGGGCAGTTTGTCGTGCATGGAGTTGGCGACTGTCAGACCGACGTCGATACCGAGAACGACACCCGCTCGAACGGACCGGCGCAGGCCAGGCACGAATCGAAGTGCTGTGCGAGAGGCAGCGGCCATCGCGAAGTCGGGCTTCGGCGCCACCCAGATCGGCGTGCGCTGAAATACGTCCACCTGGCCCGCGATCTGCGCGATCTCCGGGATCAATTGCAGCGCAGTGGCACCCGTACCGATGACGGCGATTCGTTTGCCGCGGTAGTCGTAATCGTGATCCCATCGCGCGGTGTGCACGGCCTTGCCTTCGAAGGTGTCGACACCATCGATATCAGGCAACTTGGGTTGTTCCAGTCCGCCGACTGCTCCGATCACGAATCTCGACGTCACCGTCTCTCCGGTGGACAACGTCGCGGTCCAGGTGCTCGCCGCTTCGTTCCATTCCATCGCACTCAAAGTCGTGTTCAGCCGAAGGTGTGGTCGCAGAGCGTAATTGTCGACCAACTGAGCTGCGTAGGCCTTGACTTCTTGACCCGGCGCGAAGAATCGTGACCACGTCTTGGGTGGTTCGTAGGAAAAGCTGTAGTAGATCGACGGAATATCCACTGCAACACCGGGATAGGTGTTGGCATGCCAGGTTCCACCGATATCGGTCGCTTTGTCGATTATCACGAAGTCGTGGATGCCGGCTCGCTTCAGCTCTATTGCGGCACCGATGCCGCCGAAGCCGGCACCGACGATCACCACCTGATGATCGAGCAGCGCTGTGTCGGGTGCTTGGTTCATCAGGCACTCGCCTTCGCTGTGTCGCGGTCGCTCGTCGACTTCGCTGCGGTATCCGCAAATTCGTAGTCGTCGAAGCGAACGTGCTTGCTCGCGCGCCGCGCACTCAACAAAGACGTGGGACGGATATACGGCATATCACCCTGCGAGTTCACGTAATAGGTTCGAAGACCCTTGTTGATCGTGTTGAAGTAGTACTGGACGTTGCGTCCCTGTTTACGAATCATGTTGTGGTACTTGCTGTGCGCCGCAGCCGAGACCTCGACGTCCAACTTGCCACGTCGAATCGCCTCCGCAATGACGTGAACGGCGTGGCCTGCACTGATTTCCACGAGCGCGTGCCACCCGGTTCCGGTCCACGAGTAGGGTCCGACAAGCATCCAACGGTTCGGCAGCCCTGGAACAGCGACGCTTTCGTAGGCCTGCAGATGGTTCTCTGCGTAGAACTCGCCAAGGTCGAACCCCTCCCGGCCGACTATCGTTCCGGTGCGGTAACTCTCGGGATCGGAGAACAGTTCGTAGCCGGTAGCCACAACGAGGGCGTCGATCGGATGGGTGACACCATCGTCGGTCTCGATCGCATCGGCGGTGATCCTGGCGATCGGAGTGGTGACGAGATCGACGTTGTCGCGATTGAACGCCTGCAGGAACAGGTTCGACGTCGTCGGACGCTTGCCGAGCAGGCCGTACTTCGGCGCCAGCGCCTCACGATCCGCTTCGTCGACAACGATTCGTCGGAGATAGGAGCGATATGCGGCCCGCGCGGCAGCGTCGAATCCACGGGCTGCGGGACCGAACACAGCGGGCGGCGTGTAGATGACCGACCGCAGCACGACGTCGACCGCGGCAAGCGATACGCCGCTCAATCCCGCACCCACGCCGGGGATTCCGAGAACTTTCTGCATCCACGGGCGCATCGTGAGGTCCGGCTTGGGGACACACCAGACCGGGGTCCGCTGGTACACATCGAGGTGCGCAACTTCGGGAGCAATGGCAGGGGTGATCTGAACGGAACTCGCGCCGGTACCGATTACCGCGACGCGCTTACCGGTGAGGTCGTAGTCGTGATCCCAATCGGTCGGACGCAAGATCTTGCCCCCGAAGTCCGCGAACCCGGCGATGCCGGGATCCTCCTTGGCGACGATATAGGCACCAACGGCGGAGATGAGGAATCGTGCGGTGACAACCTCGCCGTCAGCGGTGTGGATAGCCCACAGTTGGTTGGTCTCGTCCCAGACCTCTCGCACGACTGTCACTCCGAAGCGCAGGTGCGGCATCAGACCGAAGCGTTCTGCAACGTCTTGATGGTAGGCCTTGACTTCGGCTCCCTTCGGAAAGAGCCGAGACCACTTGGCATTTCGCGCAAACGAGTACTGGTAGGTGACTCCGGGAACGTCGACGCCGATTCCCGGGTAGTCGTTGTCACTCCAACTTCCGCCGACCTCGTGTGCCCGTTCCAGGATGACGAAGTCGTCGAGGCCGTTCTGCTTCAGCCTGACGCCGGCGCAGATACCTCCTGGGCCGGCTCCGATGATGATCGTCTGATGATCAGGCGAAGGAGTCGCGGAGTTGCGAGCGTTCGGAGCTGCGTCGGTGCGGAGGTTCGTCATGTGGCTACTTTCTTGTTCGCGATGCGCAAGGGGCCGGCGAGCTTGTCTTCGATGAAGCGACCGAGTTCGCCGATCGCGGCGCTCGCCTCGGGCACCAGGTCTGCGGCTGCTTGAAATACGTGGATCTGGCCATCCCAGATCTGCAGTGCTACTTGCACTCCCGCCGAAGAGAGCCGATCGGTCACAAGTTCGGCGTCGGATCGGAGCACCTCCGTCGAGCCGACCTGGATCAAGGTCGGAGGCATCCGCGCGAGGTCGGCTTCCAGCAGGGCCAGCAGTGGGTCGTCGCCTGGCGCAAGCCGTTTCGCGATCGCAGAAAGCTGCCGAATGGGAAGGTAGCTGTCGGTTCGGGCATTCGGATGATCCGTGCTGTACTTGCAGGTCAGGTCGACCCAGGGCGAGAGCGCCGCGATGGCAGCCGGCACCGGCAATCCCTGCGCGATCGCGGCGTGCGCGACGGCGAAGACGAGATAGCCGCCCGCTGAGTCGCCTGCGAAAGCTATCCGACTTGCCGGATACCCGTCGTCGAGGAGTTCGCGGTAGACGCGGAGACAATCGTCGACGGTGTGCTCGAGCGTCACTGCAGGAAGCTGGCGGTAATTCACCTGCAGCACAGGCGAACCCGCGGCCGACGAGATCCGAGAGACGAGTCTCCGGTGCGAACGAAGACCGCCCGCAACGAAAGCCCCGCCGTGAAAGTAGAGGACTATCGAGGGCGTCGAACTGGACACGCCTGCGCCCGTGACGAATTCAGCATCGAAATCACCGAAGCTCCGTCGGACCGCTGCCGCACCCTCGGGCAGCGGCAGCATGCTTCCCACCAGATCCACCCAATGCAGTCGAGCCAAAACCCCATCTGTCAGCGGGGCGTGCTCCAGCAGAGGTCGGACCGCAATTCGCATACCGCGACCGACGAGCCGAGCTTGCCAGCTCGTCACTGGATGGTGCGATATTGCGGCCATCTCCGGCTCCTTCGTCGTTGAAGTGTGTCGCCAAGGGTCAGGCTTGGACGTTTCAGTATAGTATTGCAATTTGAATTGTTTTACTACCCCAATACCCATGGAATCTTGCCTGCAATCTGTGTAGCATTGCTATCCTGAACTCGATGCGTTCCTGGTTACCCGCGGTTATCCCTGCGACCGGTGCCGAACCGCACGGAGGGAAGGGAGACAAATGACCAATCCCAAGCCGATGAGCAGAGCCGAAGCGCAAGAGCAGACGCGTGAACTGATCCTGCAGACTGCCGAAGAGTTGTTCATTGCCAACGGCTTTCACGCAACAACGGTCGCGCAAATCGCCTCGAAAGCAGTGCGGACCCAGGGGTCCATCTACGGCAACTTCGCAAGCAAAGACGCTCTGTGCTTGGAAGTCATCCGACGTCGGTACCTGCAGTCGTTCACCGATCTGGGCATGTCACTCGCCACCGCAAACTCACTCGACGCCAAACTCGACCTGCTCACCGAGTGGTGGGAGACGCTGACCAGTCAGCACGATCTCACGTTCCTCGTAGCCGAGTACATGCTCGCGGCATGGCGCGATCCTGCACAGCGAGCATCGATGCTGGAATATGTCAGCCTGATCAAGTCCGTGGTCGGCAGCATCATCACCGATAACTTCGGAGCGGCGGACGACGGTTCCTTGCTCGAAATGACCGATATTGCAACAATTTCGGTGCTTGCACTCGGAAGTGGACTCGCAGTCGGTCGCGCAACCGGAATAGCCAGCGTGACCGAGTCGTCGTTCGGCTTCACCGAAACGATCAGGCTCTGGAAGACCAAGCTTCAGGACAGCGCCGACGCGAGCAGGTGACGAGTAGTACGCACGCTCGGCAGGCCGTCAGGCGGCTTTGTCGACGAGCTCGTCTTTCATCGAATCCTCGGCGAGGGCGCGAGCCGCGGCCGCTGTCATACCTCGGCTGATCCACCACGTCATTGCAGCCGGGAGCGCCAGGCCTCCCACAATCGAGGCGACCACGATTGCGGCTGCTATCAGCAGGTAGAACATTGCCTCTCCGCTCCGGACCCGAAGTCCAGATCACATGCGAATGTGCGCACTACTTCCATGCTAGCTGCGTGCTAGCGGTTTGCAAGCAACCCTAGGTGTGCAATTTTGACGAACTCTTAGGTCCGGTTTGTTCACAACTCCATCTGCGACAGATGTCCTCCTCGCGTCCGCCCGTTCGTTCCTTTGCCGAGGGACCAAACTGGAACCTGACAGTCGACGAAGGAGAATCCGATGCCGCAGTACCTCGCATTGACCTACACGGCGGACGTGGATTGGTTCGCCCCCGAACAAGCAGCTGAGCTGGCCGAATACGTGCAGTTCGCAAAGGACAACGCCGCAAGCATCAAGGCCGCCGCCGTCCTGCATCCGACAAGTACGGCGACTGTCGTCCGCGTCGAAGGCGCGCGAGGCGGAAACGTCATCACGACCGACGGACCGTACGCCGAGACAAAAGAAGCGTTGACCGGCTACTACCTGATCGAAGCGGCGGACCTCGACGATGCGATCGCGATCGCCGCCGAGTTGCCCGCTGCCTGGGGCGTCGGAGCCATCGAAGTCCGCCCGGTCCTAGCAGCCAACTGAATCGCCGTGGCAACAGAACAAATCACGCTCGCACAGACGATCCGAGTCGAGGGTGCCCGCATTCTGGCGACCTTGATTCGAACCGTCGGCGACGTGCAGATCGCCGAAGACGCGGTCCAGGAAGCGAGTCTCGTTGCCCTCGCGACCTGGCCGACGCATGGTGTACCGCCGGAGCCGAGGGCGTGGCTCACTGTCGCCGCGCGACGAAAGGCGATCGATATTCTCCGACGCGAGCGGGCCAGACCGGCCAAGGAACTCGACGCACTTCGCCTACGTGAGCTCGAGACACCAGACCTGCCACAGGAGTCCATCGTGCACGACGACCTGCTAAGGCTGATCTTCACCTGCTGCCACCCCGCGCTGTCTCCGCCCACCAGAATCGCGCTGGCATTGCGAACACTGTGCGGTCTGTCGCCCGCGCAGATTGCCGGCGTGCTGCTGACCACCGAAGTCGCTGTGAACAAACGACTTACGCGCGGTCGACAGAAGATCGCAGCGGCGCACATTCCCTATCGGATACCGGCAGAGCACGACCTTCCAGATCGCGTGCCCGCCGTGTGCGGCGTGGTGCACAGCCTCTACACCGCGGGTCACGCGCCGCTGGAGGGCGATTACGCATACGACGTGGACGCCTGCGCGGAGGCTGTGCGGCTCGCCGAGCTCCTCTGCGATCTGCTTCCCGAACAGCCAATGCCTGCAGCGGTTTTGGCGTTGCTACTGCTGACCGAAGCGCGCCGATCGACGCGTCTGGACGACTACGGCGACGTGGTGACGCTCGACCGCGCCGACCGGAATAGATGGGACGGTGTTGCCATCGCCCGAGGTATCGCGCTGCTGAACGACTCACTCCTTCGCACCGAGCGGCAGGCTGATCCGTACCAACTACAGGCAGCCATCGCCGCGGAGCACGCTCGCGCATCAAGCTACGAGGCAACCGACTGGGCGGAGATTGTGCGGCTCTACGATCTGCTGCTGTCGATCGCTCCCAGTGAGGCCGCTCGACTGGGTCGGGCGGTAGCAGTGGCCGAAACATTCGGAGCTGCAATCGGTTTGACAGCGCTGGACGGGCTTGCGTCGAGTTCTCGACTCCATGCGGTTCGTGCCGAACTGCTCGCTCGTGAGCATAGATACACGGAGGCCATTGCGGAACTGGACGAATCGCTGGCAGGCAACGCGACAGCACAGGAGCGGAGCCATCGACGGCAACGACGAGACACCTTCCTGCAGCTCACGAAGAGTCAGGAGAACTGAAGTGCACGAGCAGAATTCGATTGGCGTTGTATTCGCCGCCGCGCGAGACCGCGTACTCGACCTACACGGCGGCGACGAGGAGGGACGCATGCTGCAGTCGCCTGGCCTCAAGACGTCGGGGAAGTTCTACGCCTTCGTCACAGCAACCGACGTCATCGTCAAACTCCCACGCACACGGGTTTCGGAGCTCATCTCCAACGGTGTGGGCACACCATGCTCACCACGGCCAGGGCGGCCGATGAAAGAGTGGGTTCAGCTCGCCGACCTCGACGAAAGTTCATGCTTGGCATACCTGTTGGAGGCTCGGGAGTTCGTCGCCGAGAAGGAGGGAAGACACGACGCGTAGCGTCAGGGCAATGGGTCGTCGTGTTGACGGGCAGTGGGGAGGCAAAATGTCGATGCGATGGGTTGTGGCACTGGGGTCTTGCGCGTTGCTGATCGCGGGATGCACTGCTGAGGAACACGACTCGCCAGCTTCTCGCGACGACCTTCTGCCGTCGATCGAGGATCTGCCGACGGGTTCGGAGGTCGACGTGCTCGAAGGCGAGGAACAGCTCGTCCTCAGCGTGGCACTCGACGCAATCAACAGTGGGGAATCCCGTTCGGATTCCGAGACCTATACGCCAACGGAGTGCGCGGAGCACTCGAGGTATGCAGACGAGGCTCGGATATCGCTGATTGAAGACGCCTCGGCGGTCGGTGTAGTAATCGATCGCGAGCGAACGTACATAGTCTTGGTCAGCGAGACAGCTGGGGATCCAACTAGAGTCGCCGAAGCGCACACAGGAACGTGCTCGACCTACGTACGCCAATCCAGCAGCAGCACACACTCATACGAGGCAACCGTTCGGACAGAGCGAATGGACCTTCCGCTCAAGGTCGTCGACGAGGACGCCGCCATCGTGTCCGAAGTGACCGACCCCGTAAATCCGAACTGGTCCAACACGGAGGTCACGCTCGGCTTCGCGTCGGTGTCCGGCTATTCGGTCCTGGTCGTCGCACATCAGGGCAAAGACTCTCAGCCCGAGTTCGACGACATCTTCACGCGATCCATCGAGAAGGTGCGTAGCAAGACATAGCGGACCGAACGAACTGCGACAACCAGTTTGGGACAGGTCTGCGGACCTTGCCAACTGGGAAGACTTTGCTAGCCTCGATGGCATGACACAGCAGAAAGGCGCATGAGCGCGAGTAGGCCGCAGCGCACGATCTCCGTGCTGATCCAAGAAGTTGCGATCGAAGACGGTCAGATCACCCCGCCGCAGGTGGGCGCCGTCATCGAGTTTCCGTTGCGCTTCGTCGAACTGCCATCCTCCTGCGGGGATGCCGTAACCATACGAGCGGTCCTCGAGCCGAACGAGCACAATCCCGTCCTGCAACGAACGGGCCTCGACGCCATGCACCGCTGGCAATGGAGAGGACTTCTTCGTGGCGACGGCTGGACCGCATCGTGGCGTGGCGACCGACCGCTGACCGGTGCGGTGGAACTCACCGGAAAGTTCTACGGCGTAATGGGATACGACACCGACGGGCGGGTTCGGGGACGAGTACGCCGTGTGCAGATTGTCAGCGAGCGATTTCAACCGAAACCTGGCGAGAGCCGTTCGTGGCGACTCCTCGGTGGATATCGGAAGCTTCGTGAAGTCGATCGAGCACCTCGATTCTTCGATAGGGGAGATACGTACCGAGTTGAGTCGACCGAAGACAAGCCGCGCGAATTCGACCGCGAAGTAGGCGCCCTGATCGAGCTCGATCTCGATGACGTACCTGATCTGCCGCTTCGTCAGAGCATCGTCCCGGGTGCGGTGTCCAGTGCGGCGAACACCCTCTGGGTGCTCGATCGCGAGTTACCGCTTGTCGTCCAGATATCCAATGGCGTTGCTGTAGAACAGCTTTTACCCGGCGCTATCGCCAGCGAACTCGGTAGAACCGTCTGGGCTACGCCGACAGGCTGCTGGGTGGCGGGTAGGGACGGGACGTATCGCTGCGGCGACGGTCAACCTCCACGCCGCATCGACAGTGTTGCCGTCAGAGCTGGCGCCGCGATCGGCGAGACGCTGCTCGCGTGCAGCGCACGCGGACCATGGACGCTGCACACACCGGACGACGAACCGATTGTTGTCGAAGCTCCCAAGGGTCTGGTTCAGTCGATCGTCACCGACGACGGATCGTTTGTGGTCCTCCTGCGCGAGCCCGACCAGAAGGACCACACGACAGCGCGGGACCGTCTCGTTCGAGTCGGCGTCGGTGGCGATGTAAAACTAGGACCCGCAACGACATTCGGATCCCGCTATCGCGCCCTACTTGCGGGGGAACCGCTGCGTGTGTGCCAGGACGCGAAACTGTTCATCGCGGCCGACGATCTGAGTCTTCGCGCCGTCGGCACGCTTCCCCGGTCGCCCATCTACGGCGGCCAGGTAGGTCCACACTTTTGGATCGTCGATCATCCACCGGACGGATCAGGTCGTTCGGGCTGGTGGCCACTCGACGGTCCCGTTCCCAACGACGCCGCACGGCAAGCCTGGTTGTTCACTCTTCTCGACGCGAACGTCGAACCGGTAGTCAGCGCACCCGTTTTCAGTCCAGATCCCAGCGTCACCATCGATGCAAAGGGCACGGTCTGGGTGGTCGCCGATGGTCTTCGTCGCATCTCGGATCGAACGATGGAAACTCCGACCGAACTGGACGTCGCAACGCTGCTCGACCTCGCCAGAGGCGCGTGACCGAGGTCGATCTACCGCGCGTTTCGCCAGCTCCGCGAGGTTTCACATGAAACATTGCCGAGTGCCCCGTCCTCATTTCTTCGCAGCGCCGACGTCCGCCTCCTCCAGCTCTCGTCGACGTCGCAGACCTTCGATGATCAGTGGATCGCTGCTCAGGTCGCGGTAGAGGGATACACACAGCCCGATCATGACAATCGCAAACGGCGCAGCCGCGATGATCGTCATCGTCTGCAGTCCGCTGAGCGCATCGGAACCACCACTCCACAACAGCAGCGCCGCAATGCCTCCGGTCAGTACGCCCCAGAACACAACGGTCCACCGCGACGGCTCCAGCGTTCCCCGCTGGGACAGTGTGCCCATCACCATGGACGCCGCATCCGCACCTGAAACGAAGAAGATCGCGACAAGCACCATGACGAGGAACGACGAGATGCCTGCGATCGGCAACTCCGACAGCATGCCGAATAGTTGCGACTCGGGGCTGCCCTTGCCCGCCAGATCGGCGCCGTCACGCTGCTGACCGATAGCCGAACCGCCGAAGATCGAGAACCACAGCAAGCTGACAATGCTTGGCACAAGGATCACGCCTATGACGAACTGCCGGATCGTGCGGCCACGGCTGATGCGAGCAAGAAACATGCCGACGAAGGGGGTCCACGAGATCCACCACGCCCAGTAGAAGATCGTCCACGACGACAGCCACTTTGCGGTCTCGTCATCGCCGGCAGCGGCCGTGCGAGCGGACATCCCCGTGATCTGCGAGACGTAGTCACCCAGCGCCGTCGGTATCAGGTTGAGGATCAGAACCGTTGGTCCACATACGAAGACGAAGATCGCGAGGATCAGCGCCAAAACCATGTTCGTGTTCGACAGCCACTGAATACCCTTGGCAACGCCCGACACCGCGGACGCAACGAACGCCAGCGTGAGAACAGCCACGACAGCGACCAGGAGCAACGTCCCTGCCGCGTCCATCCAGCCGAGCACCTCTACGCCTGAACCGATCTGGAGCGCACCGAGACCGAGGGACGCCGCCGTACCGAACATCGTCGCGAAGATCGCGAGGATGTCGATGACCTTGCCGATCGGGCCTTCCGCACGCTTCCTGCCGAGCAACGGAATGAACGCAGAACTGATCAGTTGCTTGCGGTCCATGCGATAGGTGCCGTACGCGATCGCCAGACCCACGACCGCATAGATCGACCAGGGATGCAGACTCCAGTGGAACATCGTCGTTGCCATGGCCGTTCCGATACCAGGCTCGGTACCAGGCGGCGGCGTGACGAAGTGGGTGAGAGGCTCGCTGACGCCGTAGAACATCAGGCCGATACCCATTCCGGCGCTGAACATCATCGCGATCCAGCTGATGGTGTTGAACTCGGGCTTCTCGCCGTCCTTACCGAGCGGGATCTTCCCGAACCTGCTGACCGCCAACCATATTGCGAACAACACGAAACCGGACGCAGCGACGACGAAGAGCCAGCCGAGGTTTACGACGAGCCAGGTGAGAATCGAATCGGAAATACTCTTCAGGTTGTCCGGCCACACCAGGCCCCACACCAGAATCGCCGCAGCGATCGCGGCGGTCACCGCGAAGACGATGCGGTCGACGGGCACAGGGCCATGGCGCTTCGGACCGGGTTCGTCACCGGTAGAGGAATCGATCAGGGCCGGATCGTCGTGGATCGCCATACCTACAAGGTGCTTTGATCGGCTTACAAAAACAAGCCCTGACCGCAACATTAACAACGAGCAAACAGCAATCAGTCGCTGATGACCGCGATTGCGTCGATTTCGACGAGCATCTGCTCACGGGGGAGACCGGTGAACACAGTCGTTCGGCTCGGGAGCACATCGCCGGCAGTGTTTGCAACGACGAATTCGCCGTAGGCGTCGTTCATTGCGGCGAAATCGTCGCGCGTGGTCAGGTAGACGCGAAGCATCACAACATCGTCGAAGGTTGCGCCGCTCGCGTCGATGATCGCCTTGACATTCTGCAGCGTGCGAATCGTCTGGGCACCAACATCTCCTGGAAAGAGATACTCGTTCGTCGCAGGATCCACCGGACCCTGCCCGGAGACCTGAACGAACGGACCCTTGCGAACACCCTGGGAAAAGGTGTGTGCAGGTGCGGGGGCGTCGGTGGTACTTACTGCAATCTTGCCGGTCATCGAATGCCTTTCTTGGGAGCTGGTTGAATGTGTTGAATGTCCGGACTCCAGCCGAGTTCGGCTGATACCGCTGCCGCGGCGGCACGCACCTGCGGCAGTGTGGCCAACACTTGATCGTGGTCGAGCAACATGTCGGGAACGGACATACTGACGGCTGCGACCACTGCGCCGGTTCCGTCGCGGATCGGAACGCCGATACAGTTGACGAAGCTCTCGTGCTCTTCGTGATCCTCTGCATAGCCCTGCGCCACAACATGTTCGAGCTCGTCGAGGTACGCATCGGGTGACAGAATGGTTCGCTCCGTGAACTTCGGATATTCGATGCTCTCGGCGATTGCGCGCCATTCGGACCGAGGCCGCGCCGAGACCAACACCTTGCCGACCGCAGTGCAATGCAACGGCGCAGGACGACCCACTCGTGAATACATCCGAACACTCTGTATCGCGTCGAACTTGTCGATGTAGACGGCTTCGCCGGATTCGTAGGTTGCAAGGTGAATCGTTTGTCCGGTGCTCGAATTGAGCGCACTCAGATGCGGCCTGGCAAGCGTTCGAATGTCGCGTTGTTCGAGTGCACGATTCGACAGTTCGAAGAACCGGGAACCCAGCAGATATCGATGCTCGTCGTCATGAAAGACGAAGCGCTCGGACTCCATCGTCCGCAGCAGACGCAACACCGTCGATTTGTGGACGTCGAGTTGGGTCGCGAGTTGCTCGAGCGACTTCGAATCCTCGCCGAGAGCGGTGAGAATCGTCAGTGCACGTAGGAGGCTTTGGCTCATAACGCCACATTCTCTGGCACACGCAGGCCGGGTCGGTAGTCCATCCGCGCCCATTCCGGCGTAGGCACCGTCGCCAGTGCGTGCAGTTCGGCTACCTGCGGCAATTCGGCGACATCGCCGTGTCCCGTCAAAGCCGCTGCGGCGCAAAGGTGCCCGAACCGCAGTCGCTCCTGGTGGTCCCGGCCCTGCAGCAACCCTGCAAGGAAACCGCCGGCGAACGCGTCCCCGGCACCGATCCGTTCCACAACGTCCAGACGCAATGCGGGAACGTCGACTCGCTCGTTCCGCCAGAACCCGGTGACCGTATGTGCGTCGTTCTTGACCACTAGGTGCGTCGGCTCCGGAAACAGTCGTCGCAGTTCGGCGGGGTCTTCCGTCCCGAACACAGCGCCCGCCTCGTCCGCACCCATCAGGACGACATCGGACCCACGGACGTGTCGGGCGAGGATCTCGGCGACCTCCGTCCCCGCAAGGCCTCGCGCCGCCCACAGTGCGGGTCGGTAGTTGAGGTCGAAACTCACCTGGCGGGCCCCACGGGGCAGGGCGATCAGCACCTCGGTCAGCTGCGTAGCGGAGTCCGACAACGCCGTGGTTATCCCCGTGAAGTGGACGACATTCGCGTGATTCAACAACCCAGCGGCCGGGGTAGCGGTGAGGTCGACGGGACTGAACGCACTCGCCGCAGATCCATTGCGGTAGTACAGCATCCGGCTCTCACCCGCGCCGAGTGGGCCGTCACCGATTCCGCGCTCCTTGACATAGACCGCCGTCGGGCGAGCAGGATCGGTCACCACGGCAGAGACATCGATGCCGCGCCGCGCCAGTTGCGCGACAAGGTAGCGACCGAAACCGTCGTCGCCGACACGCGACACCCAGGAAGCATCGACGCCGAGCTGTGCGAGAACGGTTGCGACATTCGCCTCGGCCCCACCTGCGGTTCTTTCGAAGGTAGCCGAATCCTCCAGCGGTCCTGGCTGCGCGACCAGCACTGCCAGACCCTCTCCGACGGTGACCACCCGTGGCCGAACCGATGTTGGCGACGTCACATCAATCTCCTCCGAACCCTTGCGCTTCACGAGCTGTTCATTGCAGAATAGCCATGTCGAACAAAATACGCAATATGCGTTGCATAATACGCAACGCTAGAACGACAGCCGGAAGGATCCAGACTGTGATCGACGCTCAGGCAGTAGCAGCACTCCGCAACCGCACCCTCGGACCGGAGCACAAGGGTCTGCCACCCGCCGCCTGGGGCTCGACTGTCGACGAATTCCTCGGCACCGTGCCTACTTTCGAGCAGTTGATCACTCCAGCCTTGACGCTGGACAACGCTGCCATCGATTCGAACGTCGCCACGATGGCCGAGTGGGCCGACAAGGCTGGTGTCTTGCTCGCACCGCACGGCAAGACGACGATGGCGCCGCAACTGTGGTCGAGGCAGCTGGACGCCGGCGCGTGGGCAATAACGCTCGCGACCATCTGGCAAGTGCAGTTCGCCCGGTCCTACGGCGTCCAGCGCATCATGCTCGCGAACGCACTGGTCGATCCCGTCGGGTTGCGGTGGATCGCCGAGGAGCTGGACCGCGACCCATCCTTCGACTTCTACTGCTGGGCCGACAGCGTCGAGACCGTCGCGCTGATGGACGACACGTTGAAGGCCGCGGCGGGCGAGGCCCACGTCAACGTGATCGTCGAACTCGGCGGTCCGCACGGACGTACCGGCGCGCGATCGGTCGAGTCTGCCCTGGCTGTGGCTCACGCGGTGGCGAAGTCGTCTCACCTGTCGCTCACTGGCGTCGGCGGCTACGAGGGGCACTGAGCCACGACCGCACCGCTTCCGGACTTGCCAACGTACGCAGCTATCTCGACGCCCTCGCCCGTCTTCACGATGAAATACGCAGCGCCGGAATCTATACCGAGCGCGCGATCGTCACCGCCGGCGGTAGCGCGTACCAAGACCTCGTCGTGGATCGACTCGCCCAACTCTCCGGCGATCACGGCGACGGCGTCGACACCTCGGTCGTACTCCGTTCCGGCGCATACATAATTCACGACGACGGGTTCTATGCGGGCATCTCGCCGATGATCGAGGCCCGCATGGAATCGCCATCCCAACATGCTTTGCGATCGGCGATGCACGGCTGGGCGAGAGTTGTCTCCCACCCGGAACCCGAACTCGCGCTGCTCGATGCGGGCAAGCGCGACCTCCCTTACGACGAGGGGTTGCCGGTGCCGCAACGTATCGCTGGACCGGACGCTCGAGTGCTCGATTCGGGAGCAACCATCTCCGCGCTCAACGATCAGCATGCGTTTCTCCGGCTGCCCGGCAGGCAAGCCGATGCCGTTGCGATCGGGGACGTCGTCCGACTCGGACTTTCCCACCCCTGCACAGCTTTCGACAAGTGGCGACTGATCCCGGTGCTCGACGACGCCGACGCCGAACACCACCGCATCGTCGACCTCATCCACACCTTCTTCTAGACAGAGCGAAACACCATGACCGACTTAGTGATCAGAGACGTCGACGTCGTCGACGGGACCGGCTCCCCGCGATACCGCGCCGATGTGCTTGTGGATGCGGGACGCATCGCCGAGATCGTCGCTCCACGGTCAGGCGTCGAGGCCACGAAGACCATCGAACCCGGACCAGGCACCGTCCTTGCTCCCGGCTTCGTCGACATGCACGCGCACTCCGATCTGCGGCTACTGACCGATCCCGGCCACTTCGCGAAGATCAGCCAGGGCGTCACGACCGAGGTCCTCGGTCAGGACGGCATCGCCTACGCTCCGATCGACGACCGAGCTCTCGACGTCATCCGGCGCCAAATAGCAGGCTGGAACGGCAATCCCGCCGATCTCGACTTCTCCTGGCGAACTGTCGCCGGCTATCTCGACCGGCTCGACCGCGGCATCACGCCCAACGCGGCCTACCTCGTGCCGCAGGGCACGCTGCGCCTCCTTGCGGTCGGCGCGGACAAGCGACCGGCGACTCCACGCGAGATCCAACATATGCAGGAGTTGCTAGCCCAGGGCCTCACCGAAGGTGCCGTCGGAATGTCGAGCGGTCTCACCTATACCCCTGGAATGTATGCGGACACAGGCGAACTCGCCGCGCTGTGCGAGGTTGTCGCGGACTTCGGTGGCTTCTACGCGCCCCACACTCGTTCCTACGGAGCCGGCGCGCTCGAGGCATACGCCGAAATGATCGAGTTGGCACGCACGACAGGCTGCGCACTGCACCTGACACACGCGACCATGAACTTCGGCGTAAATCGAGGTCGTGCACCGGAATTCCTCGCCATCGTCGACGAGGCAATCGAGTCGGGGTGCGATATCACCCTCGACACCTACCCGTACCTACCCGGGGCGACGACGTTGTCGGCGCTGCTACCCAGTTGGGCAATGTCGGGTGGGCCGGACGCCGCGTTGGAACGCTTCGAAGATCCGGCGCTGCGGGAGCGCATTGCGAAGGATGTGAACGTGCATGGCTCGGACGGCTGCCATGGCGTCACCGTCGAGTGGGAGACGATCCAGCTCAGTGGGGTCGCGAATCCCGAACTCGACAGCTACGTCGGCAAGACGGTCGTCGAAATCGCAGCAGAGCGGGCACTGTCACCGGTCGACGTGTTCTTCGACCTGCTTCGTCGAGACAAACTTGCGACGACGATTCTGCAGCACGTCGGGCACGAAGAGAACGTCCGTGCAATCATGCTGCACCCCAAGCACATGGGCGGCAGCGACGCGATCCTCGTCGGAGAACGACCACACCCGCGTGCGTGGGGAACGTTCCCTCGCTACCTCGGCCACTACGTCCGCGACGTCGGCCTGCTGGGCCTCGAGGACTGCATCAATCACCTGACCGGACGCCCTGCCGAACGCCTACGGCTGCATGATCGCGGACTGATCCGACCCGGCTACGCGGCCGACCTCGTCGCTTTCGATCCCGAGACGATCACCGACACCGCGACGTTCGACAACCCCAAGCAGCAGGCCCGCGGGATCAGCCACGTCCTGGTCAATGGTGTGTGCGCAATCGAAAACGGCGCGCCGACAGGCAATCTCGCAGGCCGCGCCCTCCGCATGAACCCGTCCACCAAGGAGACCCGATGACAACCGCACGACTGACAGCGATGGATGTGATACTCGAGGATCGAGTGCTCGCAGTCGTTCGCGCACCCACCATCTCCGACCCTGTCGCACTTGCAGATGCGCTGGCCGACTCCGGAATTCGTGCACTCGAACTCACCTTGACTACGCCCGGGGTTATGGAATACCTGCGCACAGCCGCCGACTCCTCGCGTGCGGTCCTCGGCCTCGGCACAGTCCTCACCGCGGAACAGGCTCGCGCCGCCATCGACTGTGGCGCCAAGTTTCTGGTGACACCTGGCGTACGTCCAGCTGTCGCCGAGGTTGCAGCCGAACATGGCATCCCGGTGGTTATGGGCGCCTTCACGCCGACCGAAGTTCTCACTGCACTGGATCTCGGCGCTGCCGCAGTCAAGATCTTTCCGGCGAGGTCACTCGGACCCGGCTACTTCAAAGACCTGCTCGGGCCTTTTCCTGATGTGGCACTTATCCCTTCCGGAGGAGTCAACGCAGGTAATGCGGCCGATTTCCTCGCCAATGGTGCCGTCGCCGTCACCGCAGGCACCGATGTCGTCTCGCCGGCCGCCGTCGCCGACGGTCGGTGGTCCGACATCTCTGCTCGCGCAGCCTCGTTCGTCTCGTCCATCTCCTAGAAGAATGCACTGGAAGGTCCATCCATGAGTTCCATAATCGATTGGCTACGCACGTCCACGCCGGGTCTACTGGTGCTCTGTGGCCTTGCAATCGCCGTCTTGTTGTTCACGATCATCAAGGTCAAACTCGAGCCGTTCATCGCGCTGCTCATCACCGGTCTCGCGCTGGCTCTTGCTGCGGGACTGCCGGTTTCGCAGATCGTCGGTACCGCGATCAAGAGCAACGAGTCGCTGCTCGAGGTGGGGTTCGGCAGCATCCTCGGGCATATCGCCGTCATCATCGGTCTGGGTACAGTGCTCGGCGCAATCCTCGAAAAATCCGGCGGTGCAGACGTATTGACCACCAAGCTGCTCGGAGTGTTCGGCGAACGCGGCGCGCCGGTCGCAATGGGTCTGCTCGGCCTGATCTTCGGCATCCCTGTGTTCTTCGATATCGGCATCTTCGTACTCGCGCCCCTCGTTTACGTCGCGGCGAAACGTGGCGGCAAATCGCTGGTGCTGTACGCAATGCCCATGCTCGCCGGCCTGTCGATGACGCACGCGTTCCTACCGCCGCACCCGGGCCCGGTCGCACTCGGCGGCTTGCTCGAAGTGAGCCTCGGCTGGCTGATCTTCATGGGATTCGTTTGCGGTATACCAGGATTCATTGCCGCAGGCATCGTGTGGGGTAGCTACATCGGCAAGCGGATCCACGTCGAGGTCCCGCCCGAGTTCCTCGTCACACCCGACCGTGAATCCGGCGACGAAGGCGGCGGCGCGGGTGGCGCAACAATCGTGAAGCCGCACCCGCCGAAGACTGTTACCGCACCACCGTCGGTCGGTCTGATCGGCGCCATCATCGCGATCCCCTTGGTCCTCATTCTCGGCGCGACCTTCGGAACACAACTGCTCGACGAGGGTTCGAGCTTGCTGCAGGTGCTCACGTTCTTCGGTACGCCCGCGGTTGCCCTGCTCATTGCTGTCCTGGTCGCCTTCTGCGTGCTCGGGGTTCGGCGGGGATCGAGTGTGCAGGACCTCAGCACGCTCACCGGAGAGTCGCTGCGTCCGGTAGGCATGTTGCTGCTCGTGGTCGGTGCGGGTGCCTTCTTCGGAAAGGTCATATCCGCCACAGGAATCGGGTCGGCACTCGCTGAAACGATGTCTGCTGCAGGACTTCCCATCATCGTCTTGGCATACATCATCAGCTGCGGCCTCCGCATCGCACAGGGGTCGGCAACGGTGGCCATCGTGACAACCGGCGGTATCGTCGCCCCGCTCGTGGCGGAACAGAACTACTCGCAGATGGCTGTCGCCCTCATTGCGATGGCGATCGCCGCAGGTTCGATCGTTTTGAGTCACGTCAACGACGGCGGCTTCTGGATCATCTCGAAGTTCTTCAACCTGACCGTCAAGCAGGACGCTCCAGACCTGGACCGTCCTGGAGACGATCCTGTCGGTCGTGAGCTTCACCGTCGCGGCGATCTTGTTCGCAATTTTCGCCTAGGGCGCTCCGCGCCTCGTGAGTCCTTTCGGAGGGCGGGGACCTCCGAAAGGACTCACGAGCGGCGTAGCCGCCACACGCCGCCGAGGCACAGCGCACCACCGACGAAGCCGAAGATGGTCGGAACCTCACCGAGGAAGACCCAGGACATCAGGATCGCGATGGCCGGGACAACGAGGGTGGTTGCGGCCATCTTGCCTGCATCCGAACGCGTGAGGGCATAGGCCCAGGTTGTGAAGGCGATGGCAGTCGGCCCGACGCCGAGGTAGACGACAGCGAGGATCGACGAGACCGGCGCTTGCGACACCTCGCTGATCGCCGCTCCCGAAAACGGTAGCAGCGCAAGGAAACCCGCAAAGCACCCGACCCAGGTCGCCGTCACCGCATCTACGGTCCGTAGGGCAACCTTCTGCATCAGCACCCCCGCCGCGTAGAGAACGGCAGTGATCAGACCGAGGACGATGCCGAGCGAGTCGTTGGCTCCGCCGCCCGATCCGCCGACCGCGATCGTGACCACACCGATGAAGGCGATCGCAATGCCGACAACCAGGGGGCGACGAAAGCCTTCCGACATGAACAGCCCGGCGAACACGGCGACGAGGATTGGTGCGAAGTTGACGAGCAGTGCGGCAGTGCCCGCGTCGAGATGCTGCTCGGCCCAGTTCAGCAAGACCGTGTAGCCGGCGAACCAGGCCAGTCCGTAGCCGACGACCAAGCCGAGAGCGCGACCGCGCGGCAGTGGTCGGCGATATCGCAACGCGATCCCCACCAGCACAACAGTTCCCGCGGTCAGCCGAAGCAGGGCCATCGGGCCTGGCGAGAACTGCTCTCCAGCGGATCGGATCACGACGAACGACGACGCCCACAGCAGCACGGTGACGACCACCGCGAGCACAGGCAGGCTGGGCACACCAGGCAGGTCGAGCAAGCGGCCGCGACTTATGGGTTCGTCAGTCGTCGTCGGCTCGGACGCGGTTGTTGTCATACGTCCACTCTCGACCTTCAGACACGTAAGCACAAACGATTTCTTCTTTACTTCACATCAGTATTGCTGTACATTGAAGCGATGATCGATTTGCACCGACTCCGTGTTTTCAGGGCGGTTGTCGCCGACGGTTCCATCAACGGGGCAGCCGCAACGCTCGGCTACACACCGTCTGCAGTCAGCCAGCATCTCACCGTATTGCAGAGGGAAACGGGCCTCAGCCTCATCGAACGACACGGCCGCGGCGTGGTACCAACCGCAGTGGGTCGCGCGATCGCGCACGAGGCCGGACGAGTTCTGGAGAGCATGGCCGAGTTCGAATCGTTCGTCGCCGATGTGCGCGACGGACATACCGGGCGACTGTCGGTCTGCTATTTCGCTTCTGCCGGGTCCGCGTGGATCCCACCGATCATCGCGACGATCACCACCGAGTTCCCCGGGTTGCGCATAGATCTGCGTCTGGTCGAGTTGGTGGTGGACGCAACCCCCGATCCCGACATCGAGATATTCGTGGAAGGCAGTCCGCTCGCCAGTAGCACCGAGTACGACGTACATCCGCTACTCGAAGAGCCGTATGTCGTCGTGCTTCCGCGAGACCATCGACTCGCCGATCGCGCAGAGATCAAGGTTTCCGAACTGGAAACGGAGCGCTGGGTCGACAACGACGTCGCGCGCGGTCCGTGTCGCGAGGCGACGCTACGTGCCTGCGCTGCAGCAGGTTTCATGCCGACGTTCCACATCGAAACGCACGACTATGCGACCGGTATCAGATTTGTGGCGGAAGGGGTCGGCATCACGGTTGTGCCGGTTCTCGGCTGCGGTCAGCTACCTCCGACCGTCATCGCTGTTCCGCTCGTCGACCCGACACCGACACGTCGGATCGCGGTGCGTACCAGGGCGACTTTGCGTTCGAATCTCGCTGTCGCGCGAGTTCTCGAACTGCTGCGCGACCACATCGCAATTGGTCGACTCGAAGCAGGCTTGGCCGGGACTCAGTCGACCTGACATGACTGCGTGCGACGCGAAAAGGCGTGGACGCCGATCCTGGACCTCCGTAACCTGAGTTCCGCCTCGACCCAAGAACCGGAACGGACGAACCACAATGCAACCGCTCACCGAACGCGAGATCCGCTCGTCGTTCGTCAACTGCTCCAAAGGTGCAGCCAAACGACTACCGGTGCCGCGCAACCTCGACGAGCGCCCGTGGGACGATCTCGACTTCTTCGGCTGGACCGACCCGTCGATGCCCGGGCGGGCCTATTTCGTGGTCCCTCAGGACGACGGAGCTGTCGGAGTCCTCCTGCGTTACGAGACCGGCGGATCCGGCAAGAAGCAGATGTGCTCGATCTGCCTGACCACCCACTCCGGCGGTGGAGTTGCTCTGCTGACCGCTCACAAGGCTGGCGAATCCGGCCGTCGCGGCAACTCGATCGGCACCTACATGTGCACCGATCTGGCGTGTCCGCTCTACGCGCGGGGCAAGAAGAAGCCCTCGATGGGCACGCGGTACAAGGAGGATCTGACGCCGGAGGAAAAGGCCGAGCGAGTACAGACCAACATCGGAGCGTTTGTCGCCAGGCTCTACGAATAGCCGTCTCCGATCGCGGATGCGGACGCCCGCAACGCATTACGCGCCGCAACGACGCCGGGATGGGACCCTCTGCCACGCCTGAACGCCATCTGGGTCGTCCGCCGGGCAGCCAACGCTCCGAGGACGACGTTCGGCGGCCGGGTCAACGCGCCGAGTTCGGGTACCAGTGCCACGCCCTGCCCTGCTGAAACCAGCGCGAGGACCGTGCTGAAATCGTCGGCGTGGTGACGCACTCGTGGCGTGAAACCTGCTGCCTGACAAGCACGAACGGTCATCGTGTGACACAACGTGCCTGGAGTGCCGAGGATCCAGGAATCGTCTCGACGCGATGCAAGAGGGTCGGCATCCAGCGCTGCAAGATAGATCGTCTCGGTGAGGAGGTGTTCGGTCTCCAATGCCGGATCGGGCTCGGCGGGTACGTAGTCGTACTCCTGGAGTAGCGCGATGTCCAAGGCGTCGGTTCGGATCGCGTCCGGGACCGTTGCCGGGTCCAGCTCGGTCACCATCAGTTCGAGATCGGGATGGTTGCGACTCAAGTCGACGAGCGCCGGCGGCAGAATCGTTCGGACCGCGGTGGGGAAGGCGCCGATCCGCAGTGCGCCGGTGAGGACGGTTCGACTGGCGGCAAGGTCTGCGGACGCCTGCTCGAGTGCCGCGAGAATCGTCTCGGTGTGCGCTACCAATGCGTGTGCCGCAGGCGTGAGAACAACGCGGCGACCCGTTCTTTCGAGGAGTGCTACGCCGGTCTCGCGTTCGAGTGCCGTCAACTGCTGCGAGACGGCGGACGGTGTGTACGACAGCGCTTCGGCCACGGCCGCAATCGTTGAACGATGGGCAAGTTCACGCAAAAGGCGTAGCTTCCGGACATCCAGCATCAGTTGATCTTACGCTCCTCGGTGCAAACGTGAAATGGACGTGACGCTCGCAACGGCTCAGTCTGGATGACATGACTCTCTCAGGACTGTTCGTCCCACTGGTGACACCGTTCGAGGACGACGGTGACATCGCATTCACCGCGCTGGAGCGACTCGCCCATTCGGTACTCGACGGCGGCGCAACCGGCCTCGTTGCACTTGCCACAACCGCAGAGACCTCGACATTGACCGCCGACGAACGTAGTCGGGTACTTGCCGTGTGCGTTCGGGTCTGCGAGGAGCGTGACGTTCCGCTGATCGCGGGCGCGGGGTCGAATTCGACCGCAGAGTCGGTGGCTGCCGTTGCACAACTCGGTTTGCGAGTGACGGCCGCGCTGTCGGTCGTCCCGTATTACACCCGACCGTCCCAAGCCGGGATCGTCGCTCATTTCACGCGACTCGCCGGGACCAGCCCGGCGCCACTGATCGTCTACAACATTCCGTATCGCACGGGCGTCGGCCTCGACGCGGACACCTTGTTTCAGCTTGCGCGCATTCCCAACATCATCGGTTTCAAGCATGCCGTCGGTGGTATCGACGATGCGACGATGGCGATGATGTCCTGTGTGCCTGATGGATTCGCTGTCCTTGCCGGGGACGATCTGTATGCGTCGCCGCTCCTGGCCCTCGGCGCGACGGGAGCGATCACCGCATCGGCCAACGTTGCTACTGCCGCCTTTGCCGCCCTCGTGGACGCCTGGCGTGCCGGCGAGACGGCTCGGGCACAGCAGCGTGGTCACAGCCTCGTCGAGCTGACCTCTGCATTGTTCGCCGAGCCGAATCCTGTTGTGATCAAGTCGGTTCTGGCGGCACAGGGCATCATTCCGAGCAGCTTCGTCCGACTGCCACTACTGCCTGCCACAGCATCCGCACGCGACAGGGCGCTACGCACCTTGTGAGTCCTTTTGGTGGTCGGGCCCTCCGGAAGTGCTCACAAGCGACGAAGCCGCCTACGTTGCTCGCCCAGCTTGCGCCACCACCCAGTCCTCGAATCGCGTATCGAAGATCTGCGCACCGGCACCTGGCAGCAGCGTGCGCTCGTCCAGAAGCGCGTCGAAGTAGCGTGCGGTCGGATCGGTCACGACTTCACGCGGATCACTATCTGCACGTAGACCATGCCTGATCAGTTCGTCGAGACCGAACGTCTCGGGTCCGGCTATCTCGACGATTCCGTTGAGCGGAGTTCCCGTCGCCACTCGACCGACGGCAGTCGCGACATCCCGCGCTGCGATCGGTCGAATCAGTGCAGACGAAAGTCGAACGACATCGCCGTCCGTCGCTGCTCCGGCAATACTTTTCACAAACTCGAAGAACTGCGTTGCGTGCACGATCGTGTAGGGGACGGATGATTCTGCGATCAACTTTTCCTGTGCGATCTTCGCGCGGAAGTAGCCCGACTCGGCCAGGTTCGCCGTGCCTACGACCGACAATGCAACGTGGTGCCCGACGCCTGCCGCCGCCTCGGCAGCGAGCACATCTTTCGTCGACGTTTCGAAGAACTCCAATACGGCGGCATCCTCGAACGACGCGAATTGGGTACGTCCACAACAACATCGGCGCCGAAGAGTACGTCGTCGAGACCCTCGCCCGTGATCGTGTTCACACCTGTGTTCGGCGAGGCCGCGACGGCCTCGTGACCGTGTTCCGCGAGCCCGACAACAAGTTTCGATCCGATGAGCCCGGTACCGCCTATGACAACTACCTTCATGGTGAACCCTTTCGTCGCGCCTGGACCTGAAAGTACGGTCGAAGAGTTGACCGGACAGACCGCGGTTATGTGACGGACAGGTGTGTACGTGCGGTTCTATGGCGAGGAGTCTGGCGAGATGTCTGCAGCACCAGCGGAACAGGGCGGTCCATCGACGGACCTCGACCAGGCTGCGGCCGTCTTCACCGAGTTTCGTCCCCGACTCTTCGGGATCGCCTACCGAATGCTCGGCAGCGTGGCAGAAGCCGAGGACATCGTTCAGGATGCTTGGCTGCGGTGGCAGTCCTACGATCGCAGCGCAGTGCGGAGCCCGATCGCGTTCCTGTCGACGACAACAACCCGACTCGCTATCAACGCGGCGCAGTCCGCGCGTGCGCGACACGAAACCTACATTGGCCCATGGCTTCCCGAGCCGGTGGACACCAGCGCGGACCCGGCACTGGGCGCCGAGCATGGCGAAGCGTTGCAGTTCGCGGTATTGGTTCTACTGGAACAGCTCTCGCCGACCGAACGTGCCGCGTACGTGTTGCGCGAATCGTTCGACTACCCGTACAGACAGATAGCCGACATCCTCCAGACGACAGAGCCTGCCGTTCGCAAACTCGTTTCGCGTGCGCGCAAACACATCAGCAACGGACGAAAGACTCCCGTCAGCCCCACAGAACATCGCCGTCTGCTCGCCGCATTCATCGACGCAGCCCGGTCAGGCGATCTCGAGTCACTCGAACAACTCTTCTCCGAAGACGTGGTCAGCTACTCCGACGGCGGCGGAATCGTCCGCGCCTCGCGCATTCCTGTCTTCGGCCGGTCCCGAGTTGCGAAGTACGTCAAGGCGTTTGCCTCACACTTCTGGATCGGCGTCGAGTTGACCTGGCTCGACACAAACGGACAGGCCTCCGTGCTGATCTCGCGCGACAACACAGCGATCGCGGTTGCAACCGTGACCGCTTCGGACAACGGGATCGATCAAGTCATGTGGCTGATGAATCCGGAGAAGCTGGCTGTGATCTCAGCGAACATGGCACGACAAGCGCACCACTAATGTGTTCGTCGGCATCAGCCTGTCTCGAAATATTCTTCGATATCGCGTTCATGCTCATCCAGTCCCGCCAGCACCGCAGGACAATCGTGGTAGTCGAGTCGAGCCTCGCGTAAAAACTCGCGCGCATCATCCTCGTGATATTGACCTCTCATTTCAGTGGGGTATCGCTGCGACACTTCACCTGCAGGTGCCCACGACATCGCGCGTTCGGCGATAAATGTGCCAATCTTCGCCAATTCGCGGAGCTCGGTATCAACGTCGGATATCCGTCCGCGATAGATCTCGTCTGCGGGCGATGATGTTCCAAAAACTCTCCGAAAGACGTCGACTCCAGATTCGCGGCTGGATCGCGTATTGGCGCACAACCTGTTCCACACCCGCTCGGCGAACAGCGCGAATACGATGAGGGCGCCATCCAGTTCCGCAACCGGAGGCCCCATACCGGTGTAGACCAACTCGTTGCGTTCGAATAGATAGAGAAGTTCCTCGATTTCAGCGAACGGCGGGTCGCCGACCCATTCGGTCGGATGTACGACAAACCTGCCGTCACGAAGTCGATCGTGAAAGTACTCGGTGACGAGCACAGTGTTCGTGTCGGGTTGGACTGAATCAATCGAGCCCAACCGGTCGTAGGTACCAGGTACCCCAAGCGAAATAGGGCGATACGAATCGTCGTCGCTACTCAGAACAACAAGGACCGCACGATCGATGAGGCTGATGCCCGTCAACATACATCGAGAATCGTAAAAGCCCATTGTCCCCCACTCGATACAGCAAAAATTGCAGGCTACAGAATCCAGGACCGAGCGGCCTCATTTCCGTCAACGGCGCGACGGTTCGCATGCCCGTCCGTCGCCATCACGGTCAAGCCCCGATCGATAGCCTGGTTCCCCGCGATGCAGCGGTGCCGCGCCTGCCGCACGCACCGCGTCACAATCTTCGTAGTACACCCCTGCAGGCGGTTCGGGGTCGACGGAGGGCGCAGGGGCAGGCTGCACGGTTGTCGTGATCTCCGGAATTGGTGGCGGCGGAAGTGGCTGCGGCGCAATGGTCGTCGTGATCCGGGTGGTCGTCACCGGTAGTGGAATCTGCTCGAACGTCGTCGTGGGCGGAACTGTCGTGCGCGGAACCGTCGTGACGGTGGTCGTCGCTGTCGCAGATGTCGTTGTCGCAGTGGGCGTGATCGTGGTCGTTGTGGCAGCAACGGGCGCGACAGGCGGCGCAGGATTTTTCTCGGTCTCGCTCTCTACCGAGTTGCCGATGATTGCAAGCACTCCTACGACCGCGACACCGCCTCCGGCGATCCACGGCCACACCTTGCGCTTCTTCGGTGGTTCCGGACGTGCCCACGGATCGGGCGCGTTCGGCGGCGTGTAGAACGGCGGATTGGTCAACGGATCCCTCTTTCGAAGTGTGCGACGGACGCCCCTAGATCGTCGGGAGGTCGCGGTCGTTACAGCGACCTGTGGCATGGTGGGTTTGTGCGGTGGAGGTGGGGCGAGAGTGGGTCGATCGGACCCGTCTCAGGGGCAACCCCTGGGTATGACAGATCAGTTGGGCACTGCGTCCGAAGCCGGCCCGCGCGCTCCGCGCGCATAGCGGCGCCGAGGACGAAGGAATCAGGTCGCCCCACTCCACCTCACATGTCATGACTCGCCGCGCGGTACCACCACAGCTGGCCGACCTACTTGCCGACGAGTTCGACGCGGCCGACCGAACCTGGCAAAGGTCGGACCTCGCAGAGGTATTCGGATCCTTCGTGAACGCTGTCCGCGCGGAGGAACTTGCCCGTCGAGTGATCGCATTGGTGCCGACCGAACCCGTCGATCGGCGCACAAGCCTGCGTTCGATCCTTGCGGAACTGCCTGTCCTGCAACGAGTCGTCAATCTTGTCGAGCCGGTTCAGCACGACCTGCGGTTCGGCGTTCCGGAGCTCCCGGACCTGCGGTCGGTGGCAAGCATGTTGAATGTGACTCCTGCAGAACTGGATTGGTTCGCAGACCGTGGCAGTTGGCTGCGAAACTCAACAGAACCACTGACGCACTATCGGTACCTGCGGCGTCCGAAGGCAAGCGGGATCAGGCTGATCGAGGCACCCGAACCGAGGCTGCGCGAGATGCAGCGGACCATCGCACGGAAGGTTCTCGCATCGGTTCCCGCGCACCCTGCGTGCCACGGATTCGAGAAAGATTGCAGTGCAGCATCGTTCGCCGATCCGCATGCCGGATCGGACGTTGTTGTACGCATCGACCTGCGCAACTTCTTCTCCAGCATCGGGGTCGGCAGGGTCCGCGCGGTGTATCGGGCGATCGGCTACGACTACGCGATTGCAAATGTGCTCGCACACATCTGCACCACCGCGACAGCTGTTTCCGCGCTGCGCGGCATCGACAACCAACACGCCAGCCTGCTTCGCATGCCGCACCTTGCTCAAGGCGCACCCACGTCACCCCGCCTCGCAAACCTGATCGCCCGCAATCTCGACCGTCGCGTCGCCGGGTACGCAACGAAGCACAATCTCACCTACACCCGCTACGCCGACGACCTCGCACTGTCTGGGCCGTCGACCACCGACGTGGATGCACTGCTGTGGGCGGTCTCGCACATGGTCGACGACGAAGGATTCACGGTGAATCGACGTAAGACGTCGGTGAGGCGGACCCATCAGCGCCAACTACTTGCCGGCCTCGTCGTCAACTCGCAACCACGCGCGCCCCGCGAGGCGTACGACGCGCTGCGGGCGCTGCTGCACAACTGCGCGCGGACCGGTGCGCATGAACAGAACACCGACGGCCACACCGATTTTCGCGCACATATCTATGGGCGGATCGCATGGATAGGGGAAACTGATCCCCGACGACGACAGCGGCTGCTCGACATGGCCGCGCGGGTCGATTGGAATCGGTGAGAATGGGCCTGAGCCTACAAAATTCGTGGAAATCGGCGGGAAACTGTCAAATCATTCGAATTATGTAGGCGTAGGCCCATCGGGCCCACCATGCAACGCCCGCCTCAATAAAGTTTCGAGCTCGCCCTTCGCGACGGGCTTCGAATACTGGTTGGCCAGCACCGCCTCAACGACAACGTCCAGGTCCGCTTCTTGCAGACCCAGTTCGGCCAGCGACGTCGGCGCCCCGACCCAGGCGGCCAAGTCCGCCAAAGCTTGTGCAGGCGAATCTGTTTCCAGAGCGCGCCGCATTGCCGCAGCGGCGTCCGGCTCTTCGGCCAGGCGCATTGCCGCAACATAGGGGAGCACCACAGCGTGGGTCTCGGCATGCGGGAGGTCGAACGTCCCGCCAAGAACGTGACAGATCTTGTGATGTAAGCCCATCGTCGTCGCTCCGAGACATGCGCCGCAGAACCAGGCGCCACGTAGCGCATCGGATCGCGCGTCGAGATCGCTTCCGTCGGCTACGACCCGCGGCAGGCTGCGAGCAAGACTGCGGACCCCGTCCTCGGCCAGCAGCGACATGATCGGCGACCGATCCGGTGCGTACAGCGCTTCGACCGCGTGCGCGATCGCATTCAATCCGCTTGTCCCCGAAACATTTTGCGGCAGAGCGACTGTGAGCTCAGGGTCGTAGATCACCGACCGCGGGAGCACTCGGATGTCGCGCCCGGTCTGCTTACGGGAGTTCTCTGTCAGTCCCCAGACCGGCGTCATCTCCGATCCTGCATAGGTCGTGGGAACGGCAATGATCGGCAGGCCGTTTCGCAACGCAAGCGCTTTGCCGAGCCCGATGGTCGAGCCGCCGCCGATCGCCACACAGCCATCTGCGCCAACAACATTCACCGCGTCGCCGGCAGCTGCTGCGGTCTCTACCGGAACGTGCATTCGCGCACCGTCGAAGATTCCGACCGCAACCGGACCCAGCAGATCGGCGACGCGTTGCGCCAAGTCCCGACCTCTCGGGGTCGACAGCACCATGACGCGGCGCAATCCCAGCTGTTCGACCTCGGCAGCGATCGCTTCCAGCTGACCGGCGCCGAAGATCACCCGCATCGGAAGGGCCTCGTAGCTGAACGGCGTCGTCATCGACATGCCGTGTGTTCGCTCATGTTGCTCAGGGTATGTCGATAGCAGTCAGCCAGCACCGACGTCTCGTACTACACCAACAGAAGAGGTATCACCGTGACCATCTCCGCAGTTCTACCGGTCGTCCCGGTTTCCGATTTCGACGCAGCCGAGCGCTGGTACACGACGTTCTTCGATCGTGCGGCCGATCGCCACCCGATGGACGGCCTTTCGGAATGGCAACTTGGCGACTACGCCGTCGTCCAGGTGTTTCACAGCCCCGACAAAGCTGGACGGACCGCGCTGAATTTCGTCGACGACGATCTCGATCGTCACCTCGCCGATCTCGCCGATCGAGGTATCGACGCAACGGAACCGATCACGGTGGCGAAGGGGCGCCAGCGGTTGGCGACGATCTCCGACCCGGACGGCAACCAGTTGAGCCTCATCGAAGACATCTGACCCGAAAGCTGGCCGAAAATATCGATTTATCGGCCGCGAGCCTCTGCGGCCAGCTAGCAAGACTCCATACCGTTGGTGTCATGACTCGTACACCATCAGTGCTCATCGTCGGCGCCGGCTTCGGCGGACTCGCGGCCGCGCTCGAACTGAAGCGCCATGGCCACCACGAGTTCACGATCATCGACAAGGCCGACGGACTCGGCGGCGTGTGGCGCGACAACACCTACCCCGGTGCAGCATGTGATGCGCCGTCCGATCTGTATTCGTTCTCCTTCGAGCAGAACGCGAACTGGCCCAAGCGGTTTGCGGGCCAAGCCGACATCCTCGCCTATATGCACGATGTCGCCGAACGCAACGGACTTATGGACCATATTCGTTTCGGCATCGAAGTCGCCTCGGCAGACTTCGACGCCGACTCCGGCGTGTGGCGCGTGCAAACGTCCACCGGAGAGGTCATCGAGGCCGACGTATTCGTGCCCGCAGTGGGCCAGTTGTCACGACCGGTAATGCCGACAATCGAAGGAATGGCATCGTTTCGCGGCGCTTCGTTTCATTCGGCGCAGTGGAACCACGACGTCGACCTGACCGAAAAGCGCGTCGCGATTGTCGGAACAGGTGCGAGCGCCATTCAGATCATCCCGGCGATACAGCCGAAGGTCGGCAGCCTGACCGTCTTCCAGCGATCGGCACCGTGGATCATCCCGAAGTTCGAGAATTACTACATTCCGCCCAAGGTTGCGGCGCTGACCAAGCTGCCGGTAGTCAACAAGCTGCCTGGCATCCACCGCGCCGAGCGTCTCGGCTGGTGGGCGTTCTACGAATTTGTGACGTCGGGCCTGGAAGGGAACGGCAAGGTCGCCGACTTTCTCACCGCGTGGGCGACCAGCCATCGCGAATCTCAAATCGACGACCCCGAACTGCTCGCCAAGATGACTCCCGACTACCAGGCAGGGTGCAAGCGCGGCCTGATGGCCAGCAACTACTACCCCGCGGTCGGGCAGCCGAACGTCCACATCGAGACGAGCCACATCGAAAAGATCACGCCGAACGCGGTGGTGACCGACGACGGTGTCAGTCATCCGGTGGACGTCATCGTCTACTGCACCGGATTTGCGGCGACGCAGTTCCTGGCTCCGATGAATATTCACGGCATCGGCGGCAAATCGCTTCGTGAAGTCTGGTCCGACGGTGCCCGCGCCTACTACGGACTCGCGGTGCCGCATTTCCCGAACATGTTCGTCATGTACGGACCGAACACCAACCTCGGCTCGGGATCGATCATCTACATGCACGAACAGCAGGCGCGCTACGTCCGACAAGCAGTCGAATTCTTGAAGCGGAAGAAGGCGTTCTACGTCGCGGTCAAACCGGAGGTCGAGCAAAGCTACGACGCAGAGATTCAGAAGCGGCTCGAGAAGACCGTGTGGACGAAGTGCAGCAGCTGGTACCGAGAGGCGAGCGGACGTGTTGTCGCCAACTGGCCAGGCAAGATGAGCGAATACGGCAAACGGACCAACTTCGACCCGAAAGACTACGACGTGACGCGTCAGCTGGCCGTCGGCTGACCAAGCAACCGCGCGACACGCAGGCGATTGATCTTCACGAGTTCGTTCCGGATGGTCAGGCGTTCCGTCGCGGCGTCGTTGCCCAACCGCGCCACCAGGATCTGCAGAAGCTCCTCGCCTGAACGCCCGCTTGCGAAGACCAGATAAATGTGGCCGAATCGGGCTTCGTAATCGGCATTGAGATCGGCGAGCTTCGCCCGCACCTCTGTGTCGGCCCCAGTGACGGCGGCTTGCTCGGCCGCGGAATTCGCGTTGCGCACGTCGCCGCCGATGCGCGGGTGGCCATCGAGTGCCTGGTCGATGTCCGAATCAGGCAGAGCCCGCAAACACTTTTCGGCGTGCTCGAACAGCTGATCAGAATCAGCGAACGGTCGCCCGGTGACCACGTTGTGTGCCCAGGTCGGAGCTGCACACACCGCGATGAGTTGTTCGAGCGCGCTGGCGTAGGCGAGTTCGTTGAATTCGACCAGACCAGCTCTGTACTCCGACGACATCCGTTCACCTCGACACTTTTCCGTTGCAGCGGCATAATTCCAGGTCAGTGTGACGTGCCGCCGTAGTGCACGCACTGGACGTGCCCGTGTCACACACCAGTCCTATGCTCATAGCTAACTCGCCGCAATCTGGCGAAATCGGACATCGACGATACGGGCCGGGAGGTCGGATGGTTGGGGGCGCATACGACGCCGAGGTCTACCAGGCGCTGATGGCCAGCGTGTCGTCCGGACTCGTGATTCATGGTGCCGACGGCAACGTACGAGAAGCGAATCAGGCGTTCGCCGACATGCTCGGTTACACGCTGCCGGAAGCCCTCCAGTTGCATGCGCAGGTTGTCCATCCCGACGACCGACCCAGCCGCGACAGAGATGCTGCCGAGTTGCTGTCCGGCGCTGCACCCTCACTGGCTACCGAACGACGCCTGCTCCACAAGGACGGCTCGACGATCTGGGCTCGGGTCCGTAAGGCGTCGGTACGGCACGGCGACGAAATCGTCGTCATGGTTGTCGTCGACGACTGGACGACCGAACGCGCTCACATCCGCGCCCTCGAGCATGCCGCGTATCGGGACGAATTGACCGGCCTACTCAACCGCGCTGGTATTCGTCGGGCCCTGCAGGATGCCGAGCCTGTCGACACATTGGTGATGATGGTCGACGTCGACAATCTGAAACTGGTCAACGACGCACACGGACACGCAGGCGGCGATCTGCTCCTCGAGACCATCGGCCGAGCCCTGACGCTGTTCGCCCCGAGCGGCAGCGTTGTCGGAAGGCTGTCCGGCGACGAATTCGTCATCCTCGTCCCTTCGCAGGGCACCGACATCGACGGTCTCTATACCGACTGCATCCGCCGCTGTGTTCAAGCAGCGCTCGTTATGCCGAACGGCGACGAAGTGATTCCCTCCGTTTCCGTCGGAACGGCAATTTTGGTGCCGCAGGGCCGATTCGAGGATGCCCTCCACGAAGCCGACACAGACATGTACGACGACAAACGCTCCCGTCGCAAGCTGCGGCCGTCCTTGTCCGAGGTGCTACCGACCATCCAGCGCCGCGTGAACCGGGACATCAGAAACTCGCTGTGGCGGTTGCTCGACTAGAAGTTGTGGCTCATCGCCGAGCGGGAAGCAGGTGCGAAATCGATCGCCAGCGCAGACACGAGCGTCCGGGCAGGAGATCGCCGACGCGTTCACGGAGGCACAGGCGATTCCGGGCAAGGCCGACTTCGCCGCATTCGTCGACAAACGTTTCGAGGGCGGATCGAACTAGCCAACAACCCACACTCGACGCCCATCGCAGCCGAACACGCTGCGGTGGGCGTCGTTTGCTTTGCGGTAGTGCGCCCGCACGGGGTTTACAGCCGACGAAGCAGGGGTATGCAGGACCGTCGTGACGTTGGCTGACGTCCCTGCGGGGACGTCAGCCAGCGCAAATTCGGGTGCAAGCGCGTGTGCCACCAGGGACGGGAGTTCTTCCATGTCGCAAGAGTCGAGTCCGCCGACCACCAAGGATGTTCCACCGAAAGTCCTGCACAGAGCGATCGGCGCCTCTGCGATCGGAAACGCTGTCGAATGGTTCGACTACGGCGTCTACGCCTATCTCACGACGCATATTGCGGCGTCACTGTTTCCCGAGGGCTCCAACGGCGTCTTCTACACCCTCGTCGGATTCGCGATTTCGTTCCTGATTCGTCCGATCGGTGGCCTGTTCTGGGGACCTCTCGGCGACAAGATCGGGCGCAAACGCGTCCTTGCGATGACGATCATCCTCATGGCGTCGTCGACGCTGGTTGTCGGTCTGATCCCGAGTTACGAAACGATCGGCATCTGGGCACCCATCATGCTGTACGCGTGCCGCATGCTGCAGGGCTTCTCGGCGGGCGGTGAATACGGCGGCGCTGCGACGTTCATGGCTGAGTACGCCCCCGACAAGAAGCGTGGCTTCTACGGCAGCTTCCTCGAAGTTGGAACACTCGTCGGCTTCACCATGGGCAACCTGATCGCACTCCTCCTGGTCAACATCTTGGACGCCGACTCGATGGAAAGCTGGGGCTGGCGCCTGCCGTTCTTCGTCGCCGCACCGCTCGGCCTTATCGGTATGTACCTGCGAAGCCGGATGGAAGACACCCCAGTCTTCCGCGAACTGGAGCAGAAGGAAGCAACGAAGGAGCAGGTCAGCGGCGTCTTCAAGGATCTGTTGACGCGCTACACACGGTCGATTCTGACGCTGTTCGGCCTGGTGATCGCGTTGAACGTCGTCAACTACACGCTGCTCAGCTACATGCCGACCTACCTGCAGACGACCCTGGACATGGAGGAATCCGACGCCCTTCTCGTTCCCTTGTTCGGCCAGATCGCGATGCTGGTGACCCTGCCGTTCTTCGGAATCCTGTCCGACCGAATAGGACGACGGCCCATGTGGATGGGCTCGTGCGCGGCACTCGTCGTCGCCGTGATCCCGATGTACTTGCTGATCGGGACAAGCCTGACCGGTGCAATCATCGGCTTCGCGGTGCTGGGCATGCTGTACGCGCCCCAGCTGGCAACGATTTCGGCGACCTTCCCGGCGATGTTCCCGACAATCGTGCGGTTTGCCGGCGTAGCGATCGGCTACAACGTCGCGACCTCGTTGTTCGGCGGAACAGCATCCGCCGTCAACGAGGCGATCATCGGCGCAACAGGCAACAATCTCGTTCCGGCGTTCTACATGCTCGGCGCGTGTCTCATCGGCATCGTCTCTGCGTACTTCCTGATCGAGACGAAGGGATTGTCGCTGCATGGCACCGAAGTTCCCGGCACGCCGGAATCCATCGAAGAGCAGAAGCAGTTGACAGCGCAGCGTAACTGACTGCGAACTAGCGGATCGCCTCCAGACGAGCCGGCACATGCTTGTGCCACGGTGTGCCGGCGAAGTCGTCCTTGTGGCCCGCGCTCGTCAGCTCGTTCGGTGATACTCCAGCGGACGTCAGCGTTCCGTCCTCGGTCGGGCAGTCGAGACCGAACCCGTTGGGCAGCGCAATGTTTCCCGCTCGCATCATGTCGCTGACTTCGATGGTGACCGTCGCTGAACCGCTGCTGGTCACGACTCGCGCACTGTCTCCGTCGTTCAACGCCAGAGCTGTCGCATCCTCGTGGCTGATCCGAAGATTGCCCTGTTTGTCACGGCGGCGCCAATCAGGATTGCGGAAGATCGTATTCGCGGTGAACGACCGTCGCTCGCCTGCCGCGAGAACGAACGGAAACTCCTCGGTTGTCCATACCGACTGTGCCGCACCGAGTTCACGTACTCGGGTGAGCAGGGAATCGATGTCGATCGTGAACCGCCTGTCCGGCCGTTTGACGTAGTTCCACACGTCGTCCCAGGTGTCCGTCGTGAATACGACGCCGGTGTCCGTCGCGATGATCGAGTCGAACAGCTTGTTGCCCGGCGCGAGCCCTTTGCCGGAATAGCCCGACCGCGCAACCGCTTCGGGATTCGACAGCGCGCACATCTGACTGACTCCCCACAGGACCGCCGCGCCGCGCAGCTTCGGCGGCAGAGTGTCACCGAGAGTTTCGTAGAGCAGGAAGGGCGCGATCCCGCCAAGCCGCGGCCCGGCGGCGACGGTCGCAAAGAAGGTTGCCGCGAAGGTGTCACGGCCACCGTGGGCGGCATTGCGCAGGCGCTCTAGCACCGCCGCATCGACGACTTCGAGGCGGCGCAGGAGACGCGCGTAGATCTCAGGCTCCGGCAGGGTGCCCGGCAGCGGGTCGAGGATCGGCTTACGAAGATGGAAAACGTTCTTCGGGAACTCGAAGTTGAAGAAGGTCGCTTCCGGCTTTTCGAACTGGCTTGCGGCAGGTAATACGTAGTCCGCCTGACGGGCCGTTTCCGTGAAGGCGACGTCGATCACCACCGACAGCTCGAGAGCTCGCATCGCCTGGCGGAAGCGCTTGGAATCCGCGATGGAATGTGCTGGATTCGAGCTGTCGATCCACATCGCTCTGAATCGGTCCGGGTGGTCGGTGAGTACCTCGTCCGCGATCGAATTGCACGGGACCAACCCGCCGATGATCTTCGCGCCGGTGACGGGGCTGACCCGCTCACCCCCACCGGCGCCACCACCCGACGCGAGTAGACCTGCCGCGAACGGAACCATCACGTCGAGCACCTTGCCGGATCCGGATTCGACTGCGGCAGTGACTCTTCCGATTCTCGAGAGCCGCGGAATCGCCGTCGCAAGCGCCTTACCTGCGGCCGTGACTCCGGTTTCGATTGCCTTCTTCTTCGCGCGGTCCAACCGCGTCGGTGTTCTGCGCACCGAATTCGTACCGCCTCCGCCGCCGGTCAACGATGCGAAAGACGAGTGGAGAAACATCGTGCCAGGCTTGCCGAAGTTTCCGGTCAGTATCCACAGGAGCTTGTTCAAGTAGGAGACGAGTGTGCTGTTCGGGGCTTGCTGTATGCCGAGATCCTCGTATACACAGACACTTTCGGCAGTAGCGATGCGCCGAGCAGCGGCTCGGATCTGCTCTTCGGCAACGCCGCAGGTGAGTGCGAAAGCTGTGATGTCGACGGCTGCGAACGCGTCGCGCACGGGTCCGTAGCCGCTTGTGTGGGCATCGACGAAAGTACCGTCGACGAGGTCCTCCTGCACGATCACCGCAACCATCGCCGCGATCAGCCAGGCGTCACCGCCAGGGGCTACCTGCAGGTGAAAGTCGGCCATGGCGGCCGTTTCGCTGACCCGCGGATCGACGACGATCATCGAACGCGCAGGGTCTGCCGCGACCTGCTTGAGCAGTGGCCTCGCGCGGGGAAAGCTGTGCGACTGCCATGGGTTCTTGCCGATGAAGACGAGCACTTCGGCATTGTCGAAGTCGCCCTTGGTATGACCTCCGTAGAGACGGCCGTCGACCCAGATCTCGCCGGTTTTCTCCTGCGCCAACGCGTTCGAGTGATACTTGGATTCGAGGGCACCCCGCAACGCAAGCGCGTTCGCCGAACCGAGATGGTTGCCCTGACCACCACCACCGTAGAAGAAGATCGACCGACCGCCGTATGCCGACTTGATGCGGGAGAGTTTGGCCGCGATCTCGTCCAACGCTGTATCCCAGTCGATTTCGACGTAGTCGCCGTGGTCGGTCCGTTTGAGTGGGGACGTGATCCGATGCGGGCCGTTTTGGTAGAGGTCGAGCCGCAACGCTTTCGCAGGTGTATCCCTCCGAGGCCGGGTGTGTCTTGTCGCCACGGATCTTCGCGAACCGCCGACCCTCCAGTTCGATGTTGATACCGCAGTTGCATTCGCACAGCACGCATGCCGTCGTCTTGGATCCTGGACCGACCATCGAAATCCTCCAACTGCGCCACATCGAGACACGCCCCAATTATGATCTGCAACATAACATAGTTGGCATCGCACCAACTAGGCTCTATGCCAGGAGAACGAACAAGGGAGGCGAAGTGGCGGCGCGGAGCACAACGCGACACAACATGCTCGTGAGCGCGGCTGAACTGCTGCGCGAACACGGTGCGGCCGGTACGACGGTCGACGCTGTACTCGCGCGTAGCGGCGCCCCCAGAGGTTCCGTTTATCACCATTTTCCCGGCGGCAGAAACCAGATCATCGCTGAATCACTCGAATTTGCGGGTACAGCGATAACGAAAATAATCGACCATTCACTGCAGGACGGTTCGATCGGCGCGCTCCGCCTTTTTGCGGGCTTCTGGACGCAAATACTCGAGGGCAGCGATTTCGCGGCAGGTTGTCCCGTCGTCGCCGTCGCGGTCGGTGGAACACGGGAAGATCAGCAACTACTTCCAGCCGTCGACGCCATCTTCACCCGGTGGCGAAGCGCGCTGACCCAGGCGTTGGTCGACGACGGCGTCGACCCCTCTCGCGCAGCACCTTTGGCCACCATGGCGGTCGCATCGATAGAAGGTGCCGTGATCCTGTGCAGAGCTTCGCGATCGACTACACCGCTCGACGACGTCACCGACGAGCTTGCACTTCTGCTCACGGCCAACATCACAGGTTGAACGCCCACTCCAAGGTGGTTGCCATTCCGCGGGGCGCGGTATTAGCTGTAGGCACTTCTCTCTCTGCATCGATGAGGTGACTCCGAATGGCACGTAACGAGCTCAAGAGCAGAACACCGATCATCGGCATGTTCATGGTTTTCCTCGCCATGTTCATCGTCGCTTTGACGGCCTATCAGCACGCTGGCTGGTTGTCGATCATCGGCTACGGCATTGCCGCAGTTATTGCGGTGTTCGGTTTCGCGTTTACCTTCCGCGACCTGTCCTGACCGACCTGCCGTAAAGAAGCGCGTTCCTGTGTCGCGCCTCGGACGTGAGGGTGGCACGGGTTAGAGTCGCGTCCGAGCGAACGGCGAGTTCGTCGCCGCTGGCAACGACCCGTCAGGAGACTTCATGTCCGACGCCGGACAAGCACTCGCTCGCACGTTGCAGTCACCGCTGCCGCCGGGCTTCGATACCGTCGCCGATGCCGATCTCGCACGCCTCCACGGCTTTCTCACGAAGGCAGTCGAGCACCGATCCACCTCTCTCGACGACGCGATAGCCGGGTCGCTGAAGCACACACCTCGATTGATGCGTCCGGCTGTGAAAAAGGCACTCGGACTGTGAGCGACAAGCTGCTCGCTTCTGCCGAGATCACCAAGCTCGGCCGCCTGCTCAACGTTGCCGACGCGGATCTCGCCTTCCTCGCCGACCTTTCACCGAGCGCACTGCGCGAGTTCAGAGAACGCACCACCGACCTACTCTTCGACGGCGACGCGGTGCGCCTCAAGCGGGTTGCGTCGGCAGCGAAGCTCGTGCCGGCCGCGATCAGCGCGAAAGCCGCGGAGCTCGCCTTCGGCCCGCTGCTGTGTGCGGCCCTTGCTGGTTCGGTCGAACCCGCGCGTGCTGTTGCGATCGCGCAGAAGCTGCCGACCAAGTTCCTCGCGGAGACCTCCATCCAGCTCGATCCACGTCGGGCAGCGGCGACGATCGGGGCCGTGCCCGCACAGGTCGTCGCCGAGGTCGGGTCGCGAGCTACTGAAGGTCGGCGACCACATCACGATGGGACGTTTCGTCGGCGTCCTGCCGGACAAGTCGCTACGAGCTGCGGCGCCCATCATGGGCGACGCAGATCTCCTGTCGGTCGGCTTTCTGCTCGAGGACAAATCCGGCATGGACGGACTCCTCGAGATCGTTGCCGACCGTCTGTCCGGCATCATTGCCGCCGCACACGAGCACGACCTCTGGGCCGAAGCGATAGATCTGCTCGCAACCGTCAACTCGGACAACCGCGCTCGGCTCGGTGACATCACGGCCCAGCAGAGTGACGAAGTGCTCGGCGGAATCATTGCGGCAGCGCAATCCCTCGATGCCTGGGATACGTTGCTTCCGGTCACTCGCGCAATGAGTTTCGACAGCCTCGTCACATTTTCCCAGCATCCGGCCGTCCATGCAGAATCGACCTTGTCTGCCATCGTGGACGTCGCCCTCAACAAAGATCTGTGGCTCGATCTGCTGCCCCTGGCGGCGCAATTGCCACCGCCGCAGCGGGCATTCATCGCCGCGCAGGTCGCGGAGCAGAGCGACGAGCGCCTCAGCGACCTCGTTCGTCAAGCCGACGATGCCGATCAGTGAGACGCGATGATCCCCATAGCGATGGCAATGGACGATGCGAATCGGCGACGCATGGCCGGCCTGCCCATCATGCGCGAGGAGGACGTGCTACGTGGCGTCATCACAACTTGCGCGCGCCACGACCTGTGGAGCGAGACCCTGCCACTCGTCGACGCACTACCTGATGCGGCCAAACCTATTCTCGCGCAGTGCATCGGCGACGTCACCACCGAACAGCTGCTCTCGGCTGTCAAGACCGCTGCGGTAAGCGACAATATTCCCGTCCTCGTGGATATCGCGCTCGCCCAGGATGTTGCCGGGCGGCAACGCATTCTCGACATCATCGACGGAATGGACGACCTCGACGAGTTCGTCGCGGCCCTGACGTCGGAAACCCCAGCCGAGGTGTGGACGGCCCTCGTCGAATTGCGCGACGAGATACCGGAGAAATTACGCGCGTTGCTCGCCGACCGAGCACAGACCTGCGGTCAGGAGGACTGCGCCGCCGGATTGCGCACCACGGCAGGCTGATTCGAGTCGACGTCAGGCGAATTCAGCAGTGCCGCAACACGCGTCATCGACTCGTCGGCTGCATCCTGCAGAGCCTTCATGACGACTGCGAGCATCGGCCCTCTGAGCGCGTCGCAAGCAAATCCGCCGCTCACGACAAGTCGTGCACCCGATCCTTCCTGGGTGGCTGAAATCCACAGTGCGACAGCGGCATCCAGTGGTCCGCTGCCTTCGATCGCGAGGGTGTGGGGAGGGTCGTACCTCGTCACCGTCCACGCGAGCGTGGCTTTCGTGCCTTTCACGCGAAGTGTTTCGCCGAAGACGGCACCGACGGCTAGTTGGTCGCGGCTCGGCGCACCGTCTGGCCAGCCGACGTGCAAGCCGAACCATTCGCCGAACCGGTCGAAATCCAGTGTCACAGCTACGATCTCGTCCGGCGACGCCGAGACCACTGTTGACGAGCCGAAGTGACGCGCGAACTCGCGCGAGAAGTTCGCTTCGGCCGGCGGAACGTGCTCTTCTCCTCGGGAACGGCCGTAGGTGAGCCCGTCGAGCACTTCGCGGCCAAGTTCAACGAGGACAGATGGGTGCGCCACGATCGCCTGCAGGAGCGCTGCGGCTGTTCGGATCGTTCGATGCACGGGTTTACCTTGATGAGTATGAGGACGGTCGCGTCCGACAGTAGGCGGTACGGCCAGTAGCGTGTACTCGTTCGAGGATAACGGGCTGTCCGTGCTGGCCGTTAGAATTGCTTCACCTTCGCTGCGGGGGCTGTCGAGGGTTGTACCGAGGGGACGGACTACGTGCGCAACACCAGGATCTACACCGCTGTGCTGAGCATCGGGGTGCTCGCAGCGTCAGCTGCCGGATGTTCCTCTGTCCGCGGCACCGCCGTGCCGATCGCAGACAGCGCTGGTTTCGACTTGTGCTCGGTGCTGTCGGTCGACGACGTCGAGCGCAGCTACGTTCGATCGGACGAGCCGATCTCGCTGCGAACTCGGATCACATCGAACGTCTACGTTCCTGGTGGCATTGCCGCCTGCGAATTCGGAACGGCCATCGCTACCGGTCTGACATTGGGTGTGCCGCTTGGTGAGGCGGCTCCCGATATTGCCGACCTTGCGCATTCTCCATATGGCTCGGATGGCGGGGACACCGAGGTCGGCAACGACAAGGCCTATCAGGTCGAGTCCGAGTTCGACAGCATCATCGCTGTTCAGCATGGCAATACGCAGTTCTACCTCGCGTGGGAGCCGCTACTCGACGATGCCGACGAGGGTGTCACGCCCGAGCAGATGATCGAACTCGCGCAGAAGGTGGCCGACAAGCTTCCCGAGACGATCGACCTGCCGAAGTCGGTGTTGCCAGGCGAATGCGACGGCATTTCAGGAGTCGACGCCATAGTCGGAGACGTCACCTCTGCCCGCGGAAGCGTAGACGACGACAACCTGTACTGCGATTACCTTGGCCCCGAGGGGATCCTCAACACCGAAGCCCGCCGCGAGGACGGCAAATTTGTGCAGCGACTGCTCGACTCCGAACGGAAAGTGTCGCCCGAGAACGAGGTGAAGCCGTCGATCGACGACGGCACGGCCATCTTCTCGCCGTCGAGTATTTCGGGCCTGCGGCTCGACGGCTACCTGGCTGACTGCTGCACCTTCGAGATCGAATACGAATCCGAGGACTACAAGAAAGAACGCAGTACGGATTTCGACGACGACGAACGAACTCTCGTGACCAGTTTCGTTGCGGCCGCGCGTAGTTGGAGTTCCTGACTACCGATCGAGGTAGGCGCCGACCGCAACCTCTGCGGTGTTCTGAACGCTGTCGCAGTTGTCCGACGACACGCGAACGGTTGTTGCGATGTAGTCGGAGTCGACCGGATCGAAGTCGCCCTTCGGGTAGCCCGCCCACACCTCGACCGAGCACGTGTCGCCGTACTGCGTGCGGACCGCCTCGTGACCGTCGATGTCGATACGCTCACCGTCGTAGGGCTTGTCGTACCCGTCTTTCGAGTTGACGGAGTACTGGATGGACCCGTCCGTACCGTCGACGGTGAATCTGCATCCCCACGGCTGGGCGGATTCGGTCAACGCAACATCGGCTTCGTCGGACAGCCGACCGAGCGCTTCGCACGGATCCAGCACCGCAGTCGCGATGTTGGACTTGCGCTTACCGGAATCTGCGCGCTGCGGTCGGGTATCGAGCAGCGGAATCGCCTGTGCGACCAGCTGATTCGCTTCGGCACAGGCGGCGTCGCTGGTGCGGCGAAACACCGAGATCAGCACCGAGTAGTCGCCGTCGAACGCAACCTGGTTACGGCAGGTGTTGATCGAAGCCGACGAATCTCCCGGTTTGTACTCGACCTTCTGCTCGACCGCAGTGTCGCCGACCGTGATCGTCTCGGCGCCGGTCGTGAACCCGTTGTCCTTGGAAACGAGTTGGATCGATATATCCAGTGACTTGTCCGAGTTCCTGTCGACCTCGACCTTCGCGTTACACGCTGCCGAATAGGCGTCGCCGGAGAACTCCCGGACGGTGCCGAGATCCTTCAGCGTTGCCTCGTCCAGAAAGGCACAGGGGTCGAGATTTCGAAGCTCGGCGAAGTAAGCCAGCGTCGCCTGGTCTTTCGGAGAGAGTTTCGATGCGTATGCCACCTGCGGACTGCTCTTCGCGGCAGGCGTGCCCGCAACCGATGTGGTGCAGCCGGCAAGCGCGAGCACACCCGCGCATGCGGCAATGATCCGACGTTGTGTACTCATTCGATCTCCCCCGTACCGATTCCCCCGCTTGGCGTGAGCATAGCGAAGAAGGATCCGGCGCGAACGTCACCGTGGATCGATCAGGACTCCTGGATTGAGGATTCCGGACGGATCGAGTGCCGACTTCGCGGCTGTCAGCGCGGTGGCGAACGGATCTGGACGTTGCCTGTCGTACCACGGCCTGTGGTCGCGCCCGACCGCGTGATGATGGGTGATCGTTCCGCCTGCATTAGAAAGTGCTTCCGACACAGCCGCTTTGATGTCGTCCCACTGCTGGACCGTCGACCCCCACCGACCCGCTGCGTACACACCGAAGTACGGTGCGACGCCGTCTGGGTACACGTGGGTAAACCGGCACGACACCACGCCGACCGAGCCGACGGCGGCGATGGCTTCGTTCGCAGCCGTGGTCACCGCGGCGCGCAATTCGTCGAATCGGTCCCAGGTGCAGGCGGTTTCGAAGGTTTCGACGATCAGTGCTCGAGACGCAAGAGCGTCGCGCTGATACGGCATCCGCAGAAACGACGATCGCCAGGCGTCGGAAGCTCCCGAGCCCGGACGAGCGTCGGCCGAATCGGAGTACCTAGCCGGATCTGGGAGACGCCCACCGTGCTCTCGGCAGATCTCGAGTGTCTGGACCATCGAATGCTCGACCGGATGGTGTGCCGACTCGTAGGCGAGTACCAATACGCCGCCCTGCGAGGAGGTTCCTGCGTTGATGAAGGCCTCGACGGGATCGAGCAGACGGCAGTTGGTGGGGTACAACCCGGACTGTGCGATCGCTCTCGTTGCCGTCACTGCCGAGGCGTAGTCGTCGAATACGACGGATGCGTTGGCACGCCAGCGCGGGCGGTCCTGCAGTCGCATCCACGCTTCGGTGATGACACCGAGAGTTCCCTCGGAACCGAGGAAAAGTCGATCCGGTGATGGACCCGCGCCCGACCCCGGCAGACGCCTGGACTCGCTGATACCCGTCGGCGTGACGACGCGCATCGATTCGACCAGGTCGTCGATGTGGGTGTAGACGGTGGCGAAGTGGCCGCCTGCACGTGTTGCAAGCCAGCCGCCGAGGGTGGAGAACTCGAAGGACTGCGGAAAGTGCCGCAGTGACAGGCCTTCTGGTCGTAGCCGGTTTTCCAGTGCCGGGCCGAGGATGCCCGCCTGGATGCGTGCCGCGCGGCTGGTTTTGTCGATCTCGAGCACGTGGTCGAGCCCGCCGAGATCCAGTGTGACAACACCTGCGTAGTCATCGTCGATCCGCGGTTCGATGCCACCGACCACCGAAGTACCGCCACCGTAGGCAATCACGGCGATATTGCTCCGTGTGCACCAGTCGAGCAGGTCGACAACGTCGCTCTCGCTGGTCGGACGGACGATCAGATCGGGTACGCGGTGCACGTCGCCCTGCAGATTTCGGACGACATCGCGAAACGCCTGCCCGTGGGCGTGCGCTGCGCGGTCCGCGGGGTCGTCCGAGCAGAGGGTCGCGAGTGTTGCGGGGACGCTGAGGCGCGACGCGGGCAGGTTCAAGTCGGTGATGGCTGGTGCTTCGTGTGACGTCAGGTCGGCGTTGGGAAGCATCGCCGCAGCTCGGGCGGTCAGGCCGTGGAGTTCTTCACCTGAGACCGCGTCTTCGACGTTGCCCCAACCCCACCACGATCGCGTCTTCGCTGACGTCATGCACACTCCTTCATCGGCTGAGTCGAAGGTATATTACCGATGGGTCAATTAGCTAGGACGGTCGCGAACGCACCCCACAGGATCGGCGACACGTCCGGCGTCCTGAGCTCTCGCCACACCGCGAGCCGCTCACGCTGCCAGCTTCCGAGCGACCGCACAGGGTCATCGTCGTCGTGCGCGGCATCGATCGCGCAGATCGCCTCCTGCAACGGCCGCGCGCCCGACGCAGCACCCGCAAGCTTGGTGAAGGCAAGATCAGTCGGAAGGGACCAGCGGCTCGCGGTAACAAGCTCTGACCCGTTGCGAATCAAAGCCGACACCAGGCCGAGCGCCTCGCTGAAACGCCCGTCGCCACCACTTTCACAGGCTATCAACGCAACTCTGCTCGGCATCGGCCATAGATATTGTCCTGCAACCGGATTCGATTCGATCGTGTAGGTGCCGAGGAGAAGATCACGCGCGGACAGGGGTCGATGCGACCGCGTTGCCTGCGCAAACCCGGTGGTCGAGTCCGTGCACGCGAGATGTAGTTCCGCCAGCTCGGACTGGCCCGATTCCGGTGCGGCGGCAGTGACATGTCCGACGTACAGCAGCCTGCCTGCACCAGCCCGCAGTGCCTCGCCGAGCCAGTCGCGGTCGACATCGGATCGCCGAAAGGCGGCAACAGGATCGGTCACCGCGGGGCGCAGTCTTCCCGCCTCCGCATGGGTTGCCATCCGTACCGCGACCGGCATTGCCGAATCAGGCCGCCCGAGAACAGAACCCAGTATCGAATCTGCCCGAAAACCTGGGACCTTGGGATCCAGGACTGTGACGATCGGCAGGTGCTTCGTGCTTGCCCAATCCCGGGTCTCGCGCCCCGGAGCCTGTGTCACGCTGACGGGTGGGAGCAGACTGACGTCGGCGATCTCGACGAGACGCACGTCCGGATCGGGAGCGATGAGCTCCCACGGCACCTGCGCCGTCCGGGGTGACGGCTGGATTCGGACATGCGGACGTACACCGTTGGTCATCAGGTCGTGCAGCTGCGTAGCCAGCGCGTTGGGCAGGAATGTTCGCGAAAGTAGCTGGGCCAGTTCGGCTTCAGCGTCGAAGCTGCTCAGCGCGCCGAGCGTTAGCGTCTGCTCAAGGCTGTCGGGTGCAGAGGGGTTCGGTAACGCGGCTGCAAGTTCCCGAATCGCCTCGACGACATCAGCCTCCGGGACCACGCCGACGCCGCCCGCAAGAACATCGTCTGCCCAACGCCACGAAATGTAGACATCACCCGCGTCGGCCATCCGCACGATCGCAGTCGGAGTGCTCACCATGCTCGCAACACCTTCTCGTCGCGAACTGCGCGGCCGTACCGCTGCTCAGCCGCATCGATGTACTCGGAAAGCGCGATTCGTCCCTTGCGGTCGAGCGCGAGACGCGCGGGCTGTTCGACCGACAGACCAACTCCCGCAGCAACTCCCGCGAGAGCCGAACCCAGCTGCAGCGAACCGGCGACGACCCGCGAACTGCTCGGCGGCAGTTCCAGAAAGTCGAGCGACCGTCCGCCCGATCCCGATCCCGACGCCAACCCGGACTCCGCCTTGACTGTCGTGCCGGCGCACTGAGTCTCGACGAGGTCGGCTACCAAGCGCGCATCACCACACCGATAGCCGAGTCGGAAAGCGAGACTCATCGCAGGATCGGCAATCCGGCGGTTCCACTGCTCCCGCTGATACCCGTTCGGCAGGGTATAGCGGACGGCATCGATCGCCAGAGCCGCAGGTACCGCCAACTGAGCAGCCGTGGTCGCGAGCCCGAGATCGGTCTGGTGTGTCGCCAGCTGCTTCTCCAACAGACTCGCATGCCAGAAGTCGATCTGCGCGCAGTGCAATCCCAGGCCACGTTCGGAGTAGGCGGCGAAGGCGTCGGAGAAGAGACGCTCGCCGTCAGCGACCGCACCTCGATCGAATGCCAGTGTGGCCAAGCGGGTTCGGACATCCGCCGCATCCAGCGTGGCACCCGATACCTCGAAGTATTCCAGGCTGAGGTCGTACAGTTCGGCTGCGCGGTCACGGTCACCGCGCCCCTCGGCGAGGAACGCCAACGTCTTTCGGCCGACTCCAGCTCGATACCCGTTGCCCGACTGTTCGAAATAACTCTGACTCTGCAGCAGGAGTGGTTCCGCAAGGTCGAAGTGTTCCGACCGCGCTGCCATCATGCCGAGGTTCTGCTGCGTTTCGGCCACGGCGTTCTGGTCACCGGCCGTCTCGAACGCGGCTAGAGCCTGAGAGCCGAAGTCCTCGGCAAGGGCAGTTCTGCCCGTCTCGAAATGTATTGCAGCGAGGTTCATCAGCGGGTGGCCGGCCAACTCGGGCGCGAAGTGGATTGCCGCGTCCAACGACTCGGTTGCGATCTCCGCTGCGCGACTCCAGTCCTGACGATGAATGGCGACAGCCGTCAGCGAGAGGAGGCAGGCAACCTGCATCTGACCGAGGTCGTCGCGGTCCTGCAGCGATGTACGCGCTTCTTCCAGCGCATCTTGCGCTTCGTCGAGTTCGCCGACGTGCTGCAGTGCCTGCGAGAGGTTGATCAACGCTGCGGGGCGCACCTTGCTCGGCCCATCTGACATCCCCTCCAGCGCAGCGCGAAGCGTTGCGATGGACCCGGTGTGGTCACCGAGTTCGTCGAACATGCTGGCCGCGTTGATCATCGCGCTGATCTTCCAGTCGCCGGTGGCGACGCGCGCCGCCTCCTGAAAAGCGCGCAGGGCTCCGGCGATATCACCGTTGCCGTAAGCAGCGGCACCGGATTCGAGCAACACTCGGACCTCGTCCTGCCCTGGGTCTGCCATGTCAGAAGTCCAGGTCCGAGGCGACCGCCGCCACCTCGGCGAGCAGGGGTTCCTCCGTCGTGCCGGACGGGTCCGCGGTCGTGACGCGGCGCAGCCTGGCGCGGACGAGCATCCGAACCTGTTCGCGCACAACAGCATCCCCCGAAGCATCGGCCTGTTCGGTGCCGAATCCTGGCACCGAGATCGACACTGTGACAGCTGTTTCCGCACCGGGTGGTGCGGCAGCGTCAGCCTGCCACGTGTCACCCCGAAGGCGAAGTGGCAGGTTTAGCGAACCGGATGCCGTGACGATCCGAGCGTGAGGATGCAGATAGTCGGGCAAATCAGGATCGAGGTCGGGCGCCGCGACGACGGCCACTCTGATCGTTGTTGTTCCGTTGTCCCGGAACAGGTCCCACGTGAGGGCACGCTCGGACGCGTCGACGACTCCCGGCGGAGTCTGCCGCCAGTCGGCGCCGCCTATACCCGACACGAGCACAAGCGTTCCCCGCTCTGCCACCGCAAGAGAACCAGCGGCCAGCGCGTAATCGTCGGCGCCGGAGACTATTTTGCTGGTGCGCGGAGGTAGCACCGGATCGAATTCGTCGTCGAGGATCGATTCACACTCCAACGCAAGTGTTCCGATCTCGCGTCCGAGCAGTTCCGCGTCCAGCGGCGGAATATCGTCGATGATCGACGCTGGCCACCATCGTGCCGCCCACAGCGCATAAGCGAGTCTGCGGGCACGCGAAACCAGTTCCGGCACAGCAGGTTCGCTGGCCACCTGGCCGACGGAGAGGTCGGCGACCGCGAGTGCGACCTCCTCACCGAACACAGCCCACAGCCATTGCTGCGCTCGTGCGACATCGTCGAATATCGCAGTGGGAGTTGGTTCTTCTTCGAGAAGCCGCCACTCCAGGTGACCGCCAGGAACTTCGAGGATCGCGGTATCGATCTCCGCGACGGCGTTGCGTACAGGCGCAGCGGACGGCCCGACGACCCACATCGACGCGGTCGGCCGCTGGACGAATACTGTTCCGGCCATCAGCTTGCCCTCGATTCGCTGCTGTCGAGGGTTCCAGCAGTGGCGCCAAGCGCCTGTTTCACTCGCATCCGATGGTCCAGAACGACCGAGCGCGCTACACCGTCGAGCACGTCCCACAACTCCTCGGCAGCGTAGATCGCCGAATCACGAACATCACGTCCGTGCAGTCGAACCCACAGTCGCCGCAGATACGGTCGCCACGGTGTTCTGAGTTCGTCTGCAAGTGCCGTAAGCGGATTGACTACCTCGAAAGCATTCGCTGGACGGACAGCGAGTCTACGAGCCTGCAGCACATAGGCTTCCCGCTGCCAGCGGCCGTTCACCAGTTGATGGGCCATCGTCGCACCGCCGTCGTCTTCCGTCCCTATCGCGACCAAACCGATCGCGAGCGCAGTGCCGACCGTGGCAGCGACACGCAGCGATTCGTCGAGAAACGCCCATGGCGAACAACTTCGAGCAATCTCGGCATCGACCAGCTCGGCAATGGTCGGTAGGTCCGCGCGGTCGCTCGACCCCTGCAGGACGGTGAAGATCCGCTCGTACAGGGAGCGGTCCAGCGGAAGAGCGAGTGTCGATGTCGATGCTGTCGAACCGACCTGCGGCCGTTGCGGTACTGCCGTAGCCGACAATCCCAGCTCGGCAGCCGAGTACTCGAGCGCCGCCGTCCACAGCCGAATACCCGAGCCCGTTCCCGCGTGTGCAGCGAGCAGTATGTCGAAAATTTCGTCGGCAGCAGCACCGCCGGCGCCGAGCCGACCCGAGGGAGCGACGTCGAGCAACGCGTCGACCTGCTCCGCAAGATCACTACCACCCGCCAAAGGTCGCCGTCGCCAGGCGATGTCGATCAACTTCGCAATCTCGCGTGCCCTCGCGGGCTCGCTCACATGAGCCTTGAGCGCCTGCGTCGTCCGTCCAGCGGTGTCGTCGTGAAGTTCGCGCAACGTGCGTTCGGCTGTTGCCGTCGAAACTGCAGTATCAGGGCGACCGGTTGTGACCGCCAGTTCGTAACACCGTTGGAAGTACATGTCCTGCGGGTTGCCCTCGGTGATCCGCAGGGACCGACGAACCTGCTTGAGAACGGTGAACCACTCGGCGCAGGCCCGCAGAACGTCCGCGGACGCGTGGACACGCGTCGCGAGCAGGACAGCCCCGTCAGCGGTGACGATCGGCCCGGCGCACAAAGGGTTCTGAACAGGTCGAATCACAAGTGGGTCGAGGATGAGCTTCACAGTCCTGCTCAGCGGTCCACCCTGCGGACCGCTGAGTGCTTCGACACCGTCCAGCTCCCGCCAGACCTCGTCCAACACCGCGCCGCGCGGTCGACGAGCGGCCGCGGCTCGCCCCGTTCCCGTCCGCATTCGACCAGGTTAACCGAGGTCAGCCGCCGTCGCGGCACACAAACCTGGGATCGGTAGGGCGAATCGGCTTCGTAGGTTTCTCTCATCGGTTCCACTCCGCGAGCCGAACAGATGAGAGAACGGGCGCCGAGCGCCCCTCACGAAGGTGAAGGACGAATCATGAAGAAGACGCCGGTACGCACATACACAACCGCACTCGCCGCCGCAGCAGCAGCGGTCGCACTGCTGGTCACAGGCTGCAGCGACGACTCGAGCTCCGGCAGCTCCACGCCGAACTCGGCGTCGGACACGAAGCCTGCAGGCGGATCGTCCGCCGCGTCGGTCGACGGCAAGGCCATCGACGCGAAGTTCGAGACCAACTGCGCTAAGCAGGGTGACACGTTGGCACTCGCTTTGACCGACCTGAGCAACGCCACCTACGGCAACCTCGCGGTCAGTGCCACTCTCAACGGCGACACCGTCCAGGCAGTCGGCATCGCCGGCGACAAGGGTGGATCGAACGGCCTGCCCTACGCGGTCGGCTACGGCCAGGGCGCACCCGGCGGATCGGCACAGCTCTCGAAGGACGGCAACACCTTCACCATCACCGGCGAAGGCGTCGGAACGCCGGACCTGACGAATCCGACAGCGGTGAACACCATCAAGTTCGACATCACCTTCGCGTGCTCGACCATCGTCGGCTGATCGAGACCGACCGCCACCTCAACACAGCACGCGGGTTCGTCTGTCCACCAGACGAACCCGCGTGCGGCGCGAAACCCCCGACATCTCACACGAAGGAAGCATCATGAAGAACATCATCCGGGGCTCAGCAGTCGGATTCGCGATTCTCGCGGTCGGCTACTACCTGTGGAACGGCCTGACCTATCAGTCCTCGTCGCCCTACGACACCGGCGCCCTCGCCTGGGCGAACGGACTGATGGCACTGCCGATCGTCGCGGTCACCGCACTGATTTTCGCCTTCGCCTTCACCGGCGACAGCATCATGTCCGCCTTTACCGGACGCAACAGCGCCGCATACCAACGCGGCTTGATCGGCATCGGCACGATCCGGGCGGTCAGGCAGACCGGCATGAGGCTCAACGATCAGCCCGAAGTTCGAATCGACTTTCACGTCGAAAGCGCAGACGGCAAGATCTTCGACTCGTACGCAAAGATGATCGTGCCGTTCACCGAATTGGCACTGCTGCGACCCGGCGTCGTACTTCCGGTGCGCTATCTTCCGGAACGGACCGAACGCGTCGAAATCGATCGCTCGCCCGACCGCTCCCAGGCCCAGTACGTCATCGATCAGGCCATGATCCGCAAAGGTGTCACCACACCCGAGAAGCTGGACATCGCAGCACGTGGAGTCGTCGCATCCGCGGTGGTTCAGAGCCTGAACGTCCCCGGCGAAATCCGCAACGGTAGCTCCAAAATCGAACTCGGCCTTGCGGTTACCCGTCCGGACGGATCGATGTTCACCACCCGGGTCGAGAAGTTTCTGCCGCCCGGCGCGGCTCAGCACGTGCAGGTCGGCCGGATCGTCACGGTGCACTACCTACCCTCGAACGAACACGAGGTTGTAGTCGCACTGCCCGTCAACGCGTGACGACGGGCAGCGCGACCAGCGACCGCGGCGGATGTACTCAGAGGATGAAGAGCATCTCCTGGTACGTGGGGAGCGGCCAAAGGTCATCGGCCACAATGTCTTCGAGTACATCTGCCGCCGCACGCACTGCAGCCATCGCGGGAAGCAACGATTCCTTCGCGTGCTTCGCCTCGGCGTACGCGTCCTCTGCCGCATCCTCCGCGAGGGCAGCCTTGAGGGTTGCCAACGCGGTCCGCAGCGCGGTGAGCGGAGCCGTCACTTCCTCGAGCGGTGCGGGATCCGCCTCGACGCCGGCGATCTTCAAAGCGCCGATATTCTGCGCAACCTCGGTCTGATAGCGAACAGCCGCAGGAAGAATGAGCGTCGAACCCATCTCCATCGTCAATCTCGCTTCGACACCGATCGTCAGCGCGTACTGCTCGAGCCCGATTTCGTAGCGGCTGTGCATTTCTCGATGATTGAAGACCTTGTACTTGGCGAACAACTCCATAGCGGAATCGGACACCAACTCCGGCAGCGCATCGAGGGTCGTGCGCAGGTTCGGCAGTCCACGCGACGCCGCTTCGACCTGCCAGTTGTCGGAGTAGCCGTCGCCGTTGAACACGACAGCACCGTGCTCGGTGATGATCTCGGTGAGCAAATTCTGTACAGCAGTGTCGAATTCGGTACCTGCCTCGACCGCAGCTTCGAGATCGGTCGCGATGTAGTCGAGCGCTTCGGCCATGATCGTGTTGATGATGACCATCGGACCGCTGACGGTCTGCATGGAACCGGGCGCACGGAACTCGAATCGGTTGCCGGTGAACGCAAACGGGCTCGTCCTGTTGCGGTCGCCCGGATCGGTCGGCAGCTGCGGCAGCGTATCGGCACCGATGATCATGGTGCCCTTGCCCTTCGACGAGGTGGCAGCGCCCTTCGCGATCTGCTCGAAGACATCGGCAAGCTGATCGCCGAGGAAGATCGAGATGATTGCCGGCGGCGCCTCGTTCGCGCCGAGACGGTGATCGTTGGTCGCCGACGCGACCGACGCACGCAGCAGCCCGCCGTACTTGTGGACGGCGCGAATGACAGCTGCGCAGAACACAAGGAACTGCGCGTTGTCGTGCGGATTATCGCCTGGCAGAAGCAGATTGCCCTGAGTCGCGTTGCCGAGCGAGAAGTTGACGTGCTTGCCCGAACCGTTGACGCCCTCGAAAGGCTTCTCGTGGAACAGGATTTCCATGCCGTGCTTCTTGGCGATGGTCTTGAACGTCGTCATCAGCAGTTGCTGGTGATCGGCTGCGATGTTGCCACGCTCGAACATCGGAGCAATTTCGAACTGACCGGGGGCGACCTCGTTGTGTCGCGTCTTCGCCGGAATACCAAGCTTGAACAGCTCCCGCTCGGTGTCCATCATAAATCCGAGGACACGTTCGGGAATGGCACCGAAGTAGTGGTCGTCGAACTCCTGGCCCTTCGGCGGCTTCGATCCGAACAGGGTCCGACCGGAGTTCAGCAGGTCGGGCCGAGCGAGGAAGAAATGGCGGTCGACGAGGAAGTACTCCTGCTCCGGCCCACAGAACGACACGACATTGTCGGGATTCTCGTGCCCGAACAACTTCAAGATGCGCTGCGCGTGCAGGCCCATCGACTGCTGCGAGCGCAGTAGCGGCGTCTTGTGGTCGAGCGCTTCGCCGGTCATCGACACGAAGACCGTCGGGATACACAGTGTGTTGCCGTTCGGGTTTTCGAGGACGTACGCCGGGCTCGTGACATCCCAACCGGTGTAACCGCGCGCCTCGAAGGTGTTGCGCAAACCGCCGTTGGGGAAACTCGATGCGTCCGGCTCGCCCTGAATGAGGGTCTTACCTGCGAACTCTGCCAGCGCGGAACCGTCGGAGACGGGTTCGAGGAAGCTGTCGTGCTTCTCCGCGGTCAGACCGGTCAGCGGGTAGAAGACGTGCGCGTAGTGCGTCGCACCCTTCTCCAGAGCCCAGTCCTTCATTGCCGATGCGACGGCGTCGGCGACCATGGGGTCGAGCGGTTCGCCGTGCTCGATCGTTGCGATGACGGACTTGTAGACCGACTTCGGCAGCCGCTTCTGCATCACAACCTTGTTGAAGACGTTCTCGCCGAACACCTCACCGGGCGTCTCCGCATCGATGAAGCTGACGGCAGGGGGCACATAGGCCTCGACGTCTTTGATCGCCTGAAGGCGAACTGCGTTTCCACTCATGTTCCTACCCCTTGCCGACGTTCTACGCTCCACCTGTGCTGCGGAGTCCGATCGACGAACTCTACGAACCTCACGTGGCGGGAGTGTTTCAGCGCTGTGACCGCTGCAATTCGGGGGAAGGCGGCTCCGCCGCTCGTGAGTCCTTTTGGTGGGCGGGCGCTCCGAAAGGACTGGCTCGAAAATGGGTAGGTGAGTGGGCAGGCGACAGCACCCGGCGCAGCC